>DATFHI010000282.1:0-5887 GCA_035248525.1 Fimbriimonadaceae bacterium
CGAGTTTTATATCGGAGGAACGCTGGCCAAACTGCGCGACTCTGGCGCCGTCATGCATCAACTCATTGTCACCGAAGGAGACAAGAGCTATTACGGACCCTTTACCAATGTCGCGGAGAATCGCAAGGTTCGTAAGCAGGAGGCCATTGCGGCGGCAACCCGGCTTGGAATTGAGGATTTGGTTATCCTCGGCTACCCGGACGGAAGACTTCGGATGAGCGAAGAATTAGTTGCAAGACTGGCAGCTGAGATGGAGCGATTCAAGCCGGACTATGTCTTTTCCTTCGACCATTACTTCCCTCCGCGCATGTCGCACAAGGACCACCGGGAAACCGGTCGGGCGGTCGCCCTCGCGGTGGAGCGGTCGAAGAGCGCGAAATGGCTTATGCGGTTCTCCACCCAATTTCCCAACTACGTGGTGGATATCACGGATTACTGGCCCGAAGAGGAAGAGCTATTGAAGATTCACAAAAGCCAATTCCACGGAGATCGGTTGGAACAGGTCACGAACATGGTGGAATTCAGTGCGATCGAGGATGGTCAGCGAATCAATACTTCCTATGGCGAAGGGTTTAGAGCGATTCCGCTGAAATAACTCGCCCTGATGGATCGTACAATTTAGGAGATGCTTTCCCTCGCCGTTTGCGCCGTACTCATGTCAACGCCTCAGGATTACCGAAAAAACCTGAACACCTTTATGGACGTGGAGCGCGCATTTTCTCGGTTGGCGGCGATGCAGGGCATCCGCAACTCCTTCCTACACTTTTTCGCACCGGAATGCATTGCCTTTAATCCGGAAGCTTACGTCGCCAAAGAGGAACTCGAGAATCAACCCGAGGAAAAGAAGCCCTTGGATTACTTGCTGGCCTGGGAACCTCGAATCGCGGATTGCAGCAGTAGAGGCGACCTGGGATTCACCACCGGTCCGGCGAAGTATATCGATCTGAGTCCCGCCAAGCGTCCGATCCGGCACATGGCGTATTTCTCGATCTGGAAAAAGATGCCAGATGGCGAATTGAAGATCGTGCTCGACATGGGCACGCCGTTGGCAGCCGAGCCAGATTTTCCCAAGCAGATGAAGGTGCGTGGCGAGCCAAGGCCCGCATTCGTCACCGCCGACATGGTCGACCGAACCCGAACCTTGATCGATCGATTTGAGGAAGACATTCGCAAATCCACTCCGGCTGAACTCCCCAAGACGTTGGAGATGATTTACAACAAGGAACTGATTGCCTACCGTAGCCAGGCGATGCCCTTACAAAGCGCCGCGGAAGCCCTGGATTGGACCAAGAAGAACCAGCCCGCCTTAAAGGAATGGGAGCTCCGTAAGATTGAGATTGCGGAGTCTGCCGATCTTGCTTGGTGCTGGGGCAGCTATTCGGGAACGATCGGCGGAAAACCGGCCCGAGGTTATTGGGCGCATGTGTGGAAGTGCGAGGTTGGCAAGGGTTGGCACATCGTAGCCGACACCATGTCCATTCTTCCGCCGAAAGAGTAACTTTCTTGAACGATTAGCCTAATCTCTATACACTTAGAGATATGGGACGGTTTCTTTGCAGTCTCGCCCTGGTTTCGATTGCCGCCAGTTATGCTACTGCTTGTTGCCCGACTTCGGCTGGCCCTCCGGTTTGGATGACCAAAGAAACGGCGATTGTCATTTGGAACTCTAAAACCAAGACCGAACACTTTATTCGACAGGCAAATTTCAACACCGAAGCAAAGGATTTCGGCTTTATCGTTCCGCTACCTTCGGTTCCCGACTTTGCGGTTGCAAACCCCGATGCGTTTAGCCTGCTGGAGTCTCTCGTTCCGCCGCCGATACAATTTGGCTGTTCCAAACCAACTGAAACCTCTGGTCCACCTGCTTCGGCGATGGTGATCCTCAAGGAAGAGAGGGTTGGCGACTATATCGCAACGGTAATTAAGGCGACTGACGCAGCGGCAATGTCCAGCTGGTTAAAGAAGAATGGATTCAAGCCTCGGCCGCAAATGTCCGAATGGCTCGATTACTACAACCGGAAGAATTGGGTGTTCGCGGCTCTGAAATATGCGGCGAAGAAGGGCCGGGAGACCCGCACCAGGGCGATTCGCATTAGTTTCAAGACCGACAAGCCGCATTATCCTTACAAGATGCCATCCGACGCCTTCAAGCCCGGCTGGACTCGTCCGCTCAAGTTATATGTAATTTCGGATACGCCTATCCAAGCGGAGTTCATGGACGGTGGGAGCCAGTGGCAAGGTGAGCTCCAATGGTCGGCCCTCTCCCGAAAGAAAAGGTTGGAACCCTCGCAACCGATTTAAACCTCAAGTCAACCGACTTTCCTTCCAATGCAGTAGTGTCCATCTTCAACAATGCTCATCGGGAGTCGAAATACACCGACGACCTGGCATTCGTCGCCACTACCGACTTCGGAAAATACATTTGGGGAGCGGTCATCCTCATTCTCGGTGGGGCATGGTTCTACACACGGCGCAATCGAAGTCTCGCTCCGGCGGGAGCGTGATTCTTCTGGTGTGAGCCCCGCGATTTGGTCCTATGAAGCTCAGCAATCCACCTCGGCCGTAGATTAAACTATACGAAAAAGGAAAGATTGCCGCGCCTTAACCTGAATGCGCTTTTCCACCATGCTAGAAATCAAAAATCTCCACGCGCGAATTGAAGATCGGGAGATCCTAAAGGGGATCGACCTCACCGTTGGCAAGGGCGAAGTTCACGCCATCATGGGGCCCAACGGATCCGGAAAAAGCACGCTCGCCAGCGTTATCGCCGGCAAGAGCGACTACGAAGTCACCGAGGGCCAGGTTCTACTCGAGGGTGAGGATCTGTTGGAACTCGATCCCGAAGAGCGGGCCGCCGCCGGATTGTTCTTGGCGTTCCAATATCCGGTCGAGATTCCCGGAGTTAGCAACACCTATTTCCTTCGCTCCGCGCTCAATGCCATTCGCAAATCCAAAGGCGAAGAGGAACTGGACGCCATCGCTTTCTTGACTCACATCAAGGCGAAGATGAAGGCGCTGGGATTGGATCAGACGATGCTCAGCCGAAGCGTCAACGAGGGCTTTTCCGGTGGCGAAAAGAAGCGGAATGAAATCTTCCAAATGGCGGTCCTCGAGCCCACCATCGCCGTACTCGATGAAACCGACTCCGGACTCGACATCGATGCGTTGAAGGTCGTAGCCGACGGAGTGAACGCTCTCCGCTCCCCCCTACGCGGATTCCTGGTCATCACCCACTACCAGAGGCTGCTGAATTACATCGTTCCCGACTTTGTGCACGTACTCGTAGACGGCCGGATCGTGAAGAGTGGCGGCAAGGAATTGGCTCTGGAGCTCGAGGCTAAGGGCTACGGCTGGATCGAGGAGCAGTTGGCGGCCGGCGTCTAGACCATGATCGACTTGAAGGAAAGATTACATAGCCTGATCGATAACCACGAGCAGCTCGTTGGTCTGCTGGACGCGTCCGCGCCTTCATTCTGGTCGGCTAAGCGAGCGATGGCACTGTCCCAATTCGCCGCGGTTGGCATTCCAAACCACAAGGATGAGGAGTGGAAATTTACTCCTTTGAACATTCTCAAGGGGACGGATTATTCTCCGGCCTACGGAGCAACGGTGGATCGCGAAACATTCGCGCAAACAGCCGTCGGCGCAGTCGATGCTGCCACGATTGTGTTCGTGAACGGTCAAGAAGCGCCGGAAATGTCCATTCCCCGCAACTTGCCAAACGGAGTGTTCCTAGGCACACTTCAGCAAGCCGCGGAAGAGATTCCCGACGTGGTCGAGAAATGGCTTGGCAATGTAGCCACCTACGAAGGCAAGCTCGGCAGTACCAACGATCCGCGGTTCATCCATTTGAATAACGCCTACCTTGGCGAGGGCGCGGTGCTTTTTGTACCGCGCAACACCATCGTCGAAGATCCGATCCACCTTGCCTTTCTGAGCAAAGCGGACCACGGTCCGTTTGCGGCATTTCCGCGGGTCCTAGTGGTGGTGGGCGAGAACAGCCAAGTCAAGGTTTTGGAAAGTTATATAGGGTTGGAAGGGGCGTACTTCAATTGCTCGGTGACGGAAATGGCGTTGGAGAAGGGTGCGATCCTCGAGCACGACAAATTCCAGCAAGAGACGCTGGAATCGGTGCACATTGCGAATATCGCGGTTCACCAAGATGGTCCCTCTACATACACCTCGAACAATATCGGTTTTGGCGGAGCGGTAAGCCGAAATGACATCAACGTCTGGGTGGATGGCGAGCACTGTGAAACTTGGCTGAACGGCGCTTACGTTGCGACCGGAGAGCAGATCGCCGACAACCATACGCGAATTGACCACGCGATGCCCAACTGCAACTCATTCGAGGTTTACAAGGGCATTCTTGCCGACAAGGGCCAAGGCGTCTTCAATGGCAAGATCTTCGTGTACCAAGATGCTCAGAAAACGGATGCCAAGCAGACCAACCAGGCGATCTTGCTGTCTCCTACCGCCTCCATCGAGACGAAGCCCCAGTTGGAAATCTTTGCCGATGACGTGAAGTGCACGCATGGAGCGACGGTAGGCCAAGTAAAAGAGGACGCGAAGTTCTACTTGAGGTCGAGAGGTATACCGGCTCGCGAAGCGGATGCGATTCTCGTGTACGCCTTTGCCGCGGAAGTGATCGAGAAGATCGCCGTGGAAGAGGTGCGCGAATCGCTTGAGAATGTACTGTTTGAGAAACTGAAGTAAGAATCCTCACCCGCATTATGGGCAAGAGGTTTGGACATGAAAGCGCAACTTAGCCTGGCGACAACAAAAAGTGGGATCCGAACCCACGGGCAGGTGGTTGGTGCTTAAATTCCTCGGCATCGCTGCACTCGTTTGTGTTGGTTCGGTCGTAGCGCTTTCCTTCTGGGTGGTCTGGAGAATTAGGCAGTTCGGCCGGAGCGTCGGCGGAACTGCGGTCACCACCGACACGGGTTATATCACCACAACGGCTACCACGATCCACGATGATAGTCCAACCATTAGTTCATTTGAATCGAATGCCGGGGATTCCATCGGTTCAGAAATTGGCGCGGACGCCGCCGACTTCGGTTCCAGCGACTCAGGCGGAGACTCAGGGGGAGATTCTGGCGGGGGCGACTCGGGAGGTTCGGGAGACTGATGGATACCGTCGAAACTCTCATGCTTGGTGAACGCGTCCGCGCGGAATTTCCGATCCTATCAACAGAGGTTCGGGGCAAATCACTGGTGTACCTGGACAATGCCGCCACGGCCCAAAAGCCGACTCGAGTGATAGAAAAGCTCGAGGATTATTGGCAAGCGCAGAATGCGAATATCCATCGGGGTGTGCACTACCTGAGCCAGATTGCAACGGAGGAGTTTGATCGCGCTCGCGAGCGAGTTCGGCAATTATTGAATGCTGCCGAAACGGCCGAAGTGATCTTCACCAAGGGCTGTACGGAAGGAATTAACCTCGTCGCTAACGGGATGGTGTTCGCCGAGAATCCAGAGTTGCGACTTAGAGAAGGCGACGCTATCTTGGTCTCGACGATGGAGCATCACAGCAACATCGTTCCCTGGCAATTGGCAACCCAACGGGCAGGAGCTCGAGTTCACCCGATCCCGATTACGGATGACGGGGAAATCGACCAGGAAGCCTATCTGAATCTGCTGAAGAACGTTCGGCCGAAGTTGGTGGCCGTGAAGCATGTGTGCAACGCCATAGGCACCATAAACCCAATTCGGTGGATGATTCAGCAGGCCCATGCCTATGGCGCTTTGGTGGTCGTAGATGGCGCTCAAGCGGGTCCCCATATCCGGATCGACGTCCAAGAGTTGGACGCGGACTTCTACACGCTTTCGTGCCATAAAATTTATGCTCCAACAGGCGTCGGCGTGCTGTATGGGAAACGTC
>DATFHI010000283.1:0-18914 GCA_035248525.1 Fimbriimonadaceae bacterium
CGACAAGCAAGCGGCCGACGCCATCTTCCCAGTAGCAGTTAGCAATACGGACAAGAATGCATTTGGGCCCGCCGCTGCCAGCCCCGACGGAGGATTTGTAGCCTTCACGACCGGTCAATTCGATGGGACGAACTTTGAGCCCGCAGGAATCTTTGTGGCGCCAATGCAACCCGGAGGAATTCAGGCCGGAAAGCCAGTTATTGGGGGCAAGATCTACGAAATTTCCTGGCACCCAAACTCCAATACTCTTGCTTATATCAAGCGAGACGGTGGAGAGCGGGCGATCTATAGGATCAATAAGGACGGATCGGGAGAATCGAAAATTTCCGATGGGGGGAATTATATGACCCCATTTTTCAGCCCCCAGTCGAAGTAACTTTACTTGGTGGCTTGGTGGCCGATGATATCGATCAGGAGCATCAAGCCCATGAAGCCGATGCCGAGCCATAACGTGATCTTGGACATCACGTCATCGAAGCTGGCCTTACCTTTGAACGTAGTTCGAACTCCACCACCGCCGCCCGACATCGCATCGCCTTTTCCCGTCAGAAAGACGAGAGCGGAAAAGACCACGGCGACGACCATGCCGAGAACGATTAGAAAAACGTAGAAGCCTTGCAAGGCAATAATTGTACCTCTAGAGCGGTAGGTCCAGGTGAAACACAGCAGAAATGCCCGCCAAAACACTCGCTGCCAACGTGCTGCCAATCATGACGTGGAAAATTCCACTGTTCCACAGCCGCCTTAGGAATCCAACCTGAATGACCCGCGCTTGACTCTGCATCTCAAGCAGCTCCTTAGCTGATCGAATTCCCATCTCGATATGCCGGTCGCTGGGCGGGCGCGTGGTAATCCAATACTGGACCCAGCCTCCCACCTTGCGCCACAAGGTAAGCGTCGCAACTAGCGCCAGAGTCAAGCGAAGCGACTCCGGTTGAATCATGGAGTTGGCGGCGATCCCCATGAAGATCGAAGCCCCGACGGCGAGGTTGGTGCCGCAGCGTGGGTGGACGCGGGGCATCCGCTTGACCACGCTCGGGATCAGCGGTTCCCCTCGCTCCATGGTGTGTACGACCATGTGTTCGGCGGCGTGAATTCCTGAAATCGGCATTAAGCGAAATCCAACCGCAAATAGCCCAAAAAGCAAGATGCTGGAAATCCAATCCGCCGCGCGCAACTGCCATCCGTGCTCCACCAACCACTGGAACAGATAATTGCTCGCGATGGATGAAGTGGTTAAAACGGTGAAAAGGGTCGCTCCAGTTGCGACGAGAGCCCATCCTTTGGCTCCGGCTTGGACCGTTCCAGAGGTCAAATAGACCCCGAATGGAGTGGCCATTCCTCCGATCAAAGCCGGTCGAACTGACACCTCGGGTGGATCGATCAAATCAGAGGCACGGAGAATCCCAAGAACTCGGCGAGTGTCATCGACTACCGCCAAAGCGCCGCACTGAAACGTTTCAAACATTCGGAGAGCCTCGGCTCCGCTCTCATACAAGGGGATGCTCAAAAGCTCTGTTTCGAATGCCTTTTCAACACCGTCCGTAGGCTCCGCGCCCATCGCAATCGCATGAGCCAATGAGCGTTCTGAAACTACGCCGATCAGTTCACGGCCATTGACGATAGGCACGACGCCCGCCGAATTTTCGCGCAGTTTGTCGGCAACTCCGCCCAGCGTGGACTCCGGGCCCAGCATAAAGGTGGGCCGCATGAGATGGGAAATTGGCTGAGACAGCGGCGAGAGCGTCATGTACGGCAACTTAGATTATGAGACATCGATCCGCCATAATCAGGCTGGCCCAGGACGGGCTCCAAACCGCAGATGGAACGAATTGCAATAATTACGAGCGGCGGCGATGCACCGGGTATGAACGCCGCAATAAGGGGAGTTGTTCGAGCGGCTATTGGTCGTGGCGTCAAGGTGCTGGGTTTCCTTCATGGCTATGAAGGGATTATCCGGAACGAGAGCCGAGTGCTTGATTCGATCTCGGTCGGCGGAATCATTACCTATGGAGGAACGATTCTGCGGACCGCCCGAAGCAAAGAATTTATGGAGTACGCCGGCCGGGAAAGAGCCATGGCGGTTCTTCGCGAGAATCAATGCGATGGATTGGTGGTGATCGGCGGAGACGGTTCGCTTAACGGCGCATACCGACTTCACGAAGAGTTCGACTTTCCCGTGATGGGAGTGCCGGGGTCGATCGATAACGACATTTCCGGAACGGACTTTTCAATCGGCTTCGACACTGCGATCAACGCGGCGCTGGATGCAATCGACAGGGTTCGCGATACTGCCTATTCTCACGAGCGCGTATTTGTGATCGAGGTTATGGGCCGGAGGAATGGCTTTATCGCGCTGGAAGCCGCGCTGGCTGGCGGGGCCGAAGCCGTCCTTATCCCGGAAATTCCTTACTCCTTGTTGGAGATCTGTGATCAGCTTCGACAATCATCCGAGAAGGGTAAACGCAGTTCCATCATTATCGTGGCGGAAGGTGCGGCGAAAGCGTCCGATATCAAGGAGTTTATTCAGAAAAACACGGGATTCGAAGCCCGGACGCTTGTTCTCGGTCACATGCAACGCGGAGGCTCGCCGACCGCCTTCGATCGCGTGCTTGCCCTGAGATTGGGTGCATTTGCCGCCAACCGGATCATCAGCGGCAATAAGGGCGAAATGGCGGGAGTCGACGGCAGCAAGCTCGTGGCCCATCCTCTGAGCTATGTCTTGAGCACCGAGCGCACCGTGGACCCCGAAAAGCTTCTGCTCGCGGAAGTGATGGCACAGTAATCCAATCCTATTTCCATGGTCCTGACTGTCACCTTAAATCCATCCGTCGACCGGGCACTGTTCGTGGATCAGATCGTGGTCGGAGATGCGAACCGCGTCATCCGTTCTGAGACCGACGCTGGCGGCAAAGGCATCAACCTTTCCCGCGTGCTTTGCGAATTGGGTGGCCACACCATCGCCACGGGATTCATCGCCGGCGGCCCAGGGGCATACATTTGCCGGGCACTTGATATGCAGGGGCTACGCCATGCCTTCGTCGAGGTCAAGGGGGAGACTCGCACCAACGTCAGTGTCGAGGATAGCGGACACGGATTGCCGACCACATTTAACGAGCGTGGGCCTGAGATTGACGCACATGACATCGACCGGCTGTTTGCGCGAATTCGAGAACACATCGATACTGCGGATTGGATCACCGTGGGAGGATCGCTTCCTCCGGGCACCCCGCCGCAGACCTTTCGCGAGTTGGTCGAACTGGCGCACACCGCCGGCAAGAAAATCCTCGTCGATGCCGACGGAGAGGCCATGCGGCTGGCGATGGAAGCGAAACCGGACATGATCAAACCAAACGAAAAGGAGGCCGCCCGTCTTCTGGGACAGCCCATCGATGGTCGGAATGACGCCATTCAGGCTGCGGAGTCGCTGTATGCTCAGCTTGGTGGTGGGGAGCGGATTGTGGTTGTCAGTCGTGGAGCGGGCGGCGCCGCCATGGTATGCGCAGACGGAACGTTTGATGGCGTGTCCCCCAACGTGGAAATGAAGAGCACCATCGGGTGCGGAGACAGCATGCTCGGAGGCATGCTATGGGCCATTCAGAACGGCCTGTGCCTCGAAGAATCCTTACGTTGGGGCCTGGCGGCGGGAGCAGCAACCGCCTCGACCGACGGGACCGAAATTGCGCGCAAACCGGTGGTCGATCGCCTCTTCCCCTCCGCCAAAGTGGAGCGCGATTCCAAGCCTTCGTAAGTTCTCTCTCAAAATGCTACAATTAGCCCGATTCCCATCCAACTCAGGAGCGATTTGTTTTGGCGGTTGACACCAGCGATTTTAGAAACGGCATGCATTTTCTGATGGACGGCGAGGTCTACACTATCGTCGAATTCCAGCACGTGAAACCGGGCAAGGGGGGCGCATTCGTCCGCACCCGGCTCCGCAATTTGAAATCCGGACGAACCCTGGAAAAGACCTTCCGCTCCGGTGAACGAGTCGAACCGGTCTACGTCGAGAAGATGAAGATGCAGTTCTTGTATCGCCAAGGCGACGAGATGGTGTTGATGGACATGGATTCGTACGAACAGTTTCATGTCGACCCCAATCAGCTTGGAGATCAGTCCAAGTACCTCAAAGAGGACATGGAGCTCATCAGCTTGGTCGCGAACGGCGAAACGCTCGGCTATGAACTGCCCAATTTCGTAGAGCAAGAAGTCACGGAAACAGACCCCGGTTACAAGGGGGACACGGTTAGCGGCGGCAGTACCAAACCGGCCAAACTGGAGTCCGGAGCAACCGTGCAGGTTCCATTTCACATTAACGTAGGGGATATTATCAAGGTCGACACGCGAACGGATGACTACGTGGAGCGCGTCAAGAAGTAGACATCCATGATGCAACGCGGGTCCGGGTCAGATCGCGGTATTGCCGAAGCCTTCCATGATTTTCTAACCGGGGCGGCGAAGCTCGTTTTCTATCTTGGGCTGATTCTCGGCCTCGGATCTACAGGATTTTGCATTTACACTGCTTTCGCGTTTAGTGGAGGCACTGTCCAAGCCAGCGAAGTCCAAGCCCTTTCAAACATCGACCTACTACAGAAGCTCATCGTGAGCGGACTTATCGCTGCCGGGGTCGGTGCGACCTACATGTTTTGGGGCGAAGAATTGCTCGGCGCCCTGATGTTGATCGTTGCCGGGCTCCTTTACTTTTCCCCGTTGATTCTAACCAGCGCGACTGGCGTCCAGGCCGACAATCGCGTGGTGCAATCCGCGCTCGGCGCGGTCCAAACCGGCGGACTTGTCCTTGGCATTATCGCAATCCTGGTCTTGATGGCCGATATCATCGTCCGGATCAAGCTTCGATCACAGCAAGGCGCCAAAGCGGACCAACTGAAGTACGGGAAGGGCATCAAGGAGGAAAGCGAGCGGCAAAACGTTTTTCTGGGCAAGTGCTGGCAACTTCCTTTCTGCCGGAAATTCGTACGTGAGAAATGCCCGATCTACCATGCGAAGCGAACGTGCTGGCGTGAGCAGGTGGGATGCATGTGTGAGGAGCAGGTCATCCGCGGGGCGATGGAGAACAAGATCATTCCCAAGGATGAAGTTGCCGCGGCGGCGATGATTCCTCACAACAACCGCCTAACTTTCCAGCAGAAGCGGGAACGCTGCAAGCAGTGCGTCATTTATAACGAGCATCAAAAGCACAAGTACAAGGCGCTTCTGCCCGCCGTTATCATCGGCTTCATCCTGTTTTATGCGGTTTTCCGGCTTCCGTTGCTCTCCGCAACGGCGGGAATGGTGAACTCCATGAGCCGCATCGTTGGCAAACTCACATTCAGCGAAGCAAATGCGAACCGGGTTGTTTCGGCTCCATTCCAAGAGTTGCTCCTCATTTGCATCATGATCATCCTCATGACCTATTCGCTGAAGGTTTTGGAGCACCTGATCTTTAAGCTTAAAATCTAACCATGGCAGCCGCGGGAAGTCTCATCGTCATCGATGGCGCCCACGGCGAAGGGGGAGGAGCGCTCATCCGCATGGCCTTGACTATGGCCGCGCTCACCCAGCAACCTATTCGGGTCGACAATGTACGAGCAGGCACAAACTATCCGGGCCTGGATATCGAGGACATCACTCTCGCCCGCGCTCTAGCCCGTTCGTGCGCCGCGGAGACTCCGGGACTTGAGTTCGGCGCTTCGACGTTTTCGTTTTTGCCAAGCCGGCCACCGTCAGCCCTCAAGGAGAGGCTGGATGTGGCGGGAGAAGGTTCGAATCGGGTTCCCAACTCCAATGTCCTTCTCAATTCTTTGATCCCAATTCTTGCCCGGTCGGGGGCATATTCCCAAGTTTCACTAAGCGGCGAAACGTACGGCAGCCACTCACTAGGTTTCGACTACTTTGCCAACGTCACTCTCGGAACTTTCCGCCGGATGGGATTGCACGCTTTCGTCGATCAAATCCATGCGGGATTTGGCCGGGATGGCGGCGGAGATGTGTCATTGGAGATCGAGCCCTCCGTAGTTCAAGGCCTTCAATGGAAACAGCGCGGAGAGTTGGTTGCTGCCCGCGGAGTTATCTCCATCGGGGAATTGCCAATGACCGTCGCACACCGAGGCCTAGCTCATTTAACCAACCTTGGCATCAATGCGAAGATCCCCATCGACATTGAAATCGTGGGTGTTGAAACCAGGCGGCCAGGGGTGAGCGTGACGATGTGGGCGGAGTATGAAAATGGATTCGGCGGAGCTACCGCCATTGGAGCCAAGGGAATACGAATCGAAGCGGTTGCCCAGGCCGCCTTTGAGGATGCGTTTGATTGGATCAAGTCGGAAACCTCGATGGACCCGTTCCTTGCGGATCAAGTCCTGCCCGCAACAATCGTGGCGGAGACGGAATCGGTGTTCACCGTTTCTAGGCTCACCACCAGACTGTTGACGCTTATTTGGGTCATCAAGCAGTTCCTCCCGATCCATATCACGGTCAAGGGGAAGGAAGGCGAACCTGGCCAGATTACGGTGCGCAGGTAGTGCACACGAAGCGGGCAGTCATCGACGTCGGGTCCAATTCCGTTTTGCTGTTGGTCGCGGAGTTCCAGGGCGAATGGAAGTCCGTTTATGAGGACACTCGCGTAACGGCTTTAGGCGAAGAAACGAGACAAACAGGCCTCCTCGGGGAACGCGGAACGTCGGAAACTCTCAGCGCCCTGCGAGAGTTTTTCAAAACCGCCGCGGAACACGGAGCGACCGAGATTGTAGCCGGGGCGACGATGGCCGCGCGGATAGCCACTAACGCAGATGACTTTTTGCGGCGTGCCGGAGAGCAAGAAACTCCGATTTTCATCCTGTCCGGAGAGGAGGAAGCCGACTTGGGATTTCGAGCCGTTGCCGACGATCCGCTATTTCGTAATCAAGCCCGACTTTCCATAATCGACCCGGGCGGACACAGCACCGAGTTGGTCACGGCTGACTCCGCAAACAGCCTTTGGCAAATTCAATTTCGTAAAAGCTTTCCAATCGGAACTCTGGCAATGCGAGGTGATGCATTTCCAGACGAACGCGTCGTGCCTGCAAATACGTTTCGTGGGGTTGAGGAGTTGGACCGGGTCATCGGCATGTCTTACCGACCCGCGGAATGCGGCGAGTGTGTGGTGCTTGGCGCAACCGGTACGAATCTCATTTCCATTCGGGAAAAGTTGGACCATTGGCAGCCCGAAAGGGTTCACGGCGCCCGTTTGGATTACGAGGAGGTCAGCAAAGCCTATGGTTGGCTCTCCGCAATGTCGGACTCGGAGCGGGCCCAAGTTCCGGGAATGGAGCCGGGACGTGAAAAGACGATCCACCTGGGCGCGTTGATTCTAGAGCGGTTCATGTATGCGCTCCGAGCTGAATACGTCCGGGTTAGTACCAAGGGCTGGAGACACGCACTGTTGGCATCATCAGAGTTCGACCAATTCCTTTCCAGATGCTTAACCGTTTAATGCAGGAAATCGAGCAAATTGCATCGAAAAACTCCATCCAATGTTTCCATCGATGCCAAGCAAGCAGCAAGTCGCTTACTTCACATCATTGGTTGCGATCATCGCCTGCTTCGTTTTCATTGGCCGCATTTGGGCTAAGCCGGCCCCCAAGCTGGAGATCCGCAACCTTGACACTCCTGAGGCTAAACCTGCGACTCCTCAGCAAAGCCCCGAACAATTGATCGTAGAGGTTGCCGGCGCCGTGCGAAAACCTGGCGTCATTAAACTCAAACCCGGTTCCCGGGTTCATGATGCAATTCGAGAAGCAGGCGGCGCAAAGCCCAACGCACTCCTGGGTGAATGGAACTTGGCGGCGAAGGTCCAGGACGGGATGCAGATCTACGTTGCCTCAAAGTCGGCAGCCAAGAGCGCGCAGACAAAAGGGCCAGGCACAAGCCGTTCATCTCCACGCCCAAACGCACTTTCCGGCAACCTACCCGTACACGTCGAGGTGCCCGAGGGTTTCCGCGGCGGCCCAATTCAATCCGCTTCCGTAACTCCGACTGCACCTAAATCAGGAGGCGGAAAGAAACCCGAGCCAGCTGAGGGTTCGATCTCCTTAAACGCCTCCAGTGGTGAACAACTTCAAGCGTTGCCCGGAGTTGGACCATCCACCGCGGCAAAGATCGTGGAGTATCGAACCGAGCATGGCGGTTTTACTTCCATCGACGAGCTTTTGGCCGTCAAGGGGATCGGTCCGAAGAAGTTGGAAGCGATGCGGCGATTCCTCAAACTCTAACGTCCCCCCAAACCGCTCAGAGTGACGCCTTCGATGAAGTATTTCTGGGCGAAGAAGAACAGCGCCAACACCGGTAGGATCGTCATTGTGGCGAAGGCCATTAAGAGACCCGGCTCGCCGCCCCTGTCCCCCTGAAAGAGCTGCAAGGCATAGCTGAGAGGCATATTTTCGGGCGAGTTGACGTAGATCAGCGGACCCATAAAGTTGTTCCACGCCGCCATGAACGTCCAGATTGAAATCACGGCAAGGGCCGGCTTGATCTGGGGAAGCATGATGTTCCAAAACGCCCTCACGTAGGAGCAACCGTCGATTTTCGCGGCGTCCTCCAACTCCATCGGAATACCCTTAAAGAATTGCCGGAGCAGAAAAACATTAAATGCGCTTGCGAAGAAAGTGGGAACCCAGAGTGGATAGAGAGTGTCGATCCAGCCCAGAGTTCGGAAAATCAAGAATTGCGGAAGCAAGGTCACTGCGCCCGGCAGCATCATGGTCGCGAGCAACAGGCCAAATAGGAAGTCCCGGCCCGGAAACTTCATCCGGGAAAAGGCATAAGCCACGATGGATGAGCTAAGGACCGTGCCAATAACGCTCAAGACCACAAGAACGAGGGTGTTCTTCAAGTAAACCAGGCCACCCTGGGTTTCTGGTGGCATGTATCCAAGAGCATCGGGATAGTTCTGCCATAGCAAACCGATGTTACGCACCGGCTCCAATTCACCCGGCTTGAATGCCCGCTCCTGACCCTTTATGCTGGCTGGGCTCATAGCCTGAACCCGGTTTCCGCCGTCCGCAAGCCGCTCAACTTCAAACCCCGTGAACGGCTGGCCATCCCAACTTCCACGGAATACAAGCGACTTGCGGGGTATCTCCACCAAACTTGAGCGCGGGCCCACGTATGTCGTTCCCCGGATCGATAGCGGTGTTTCGACGTCAAGACGCACGGTTCCGTCAGGATTTTCTTCGGTGATCACGCCAGCCACTCGCTGACCTCGAAATGTCGTTTCGAACAGCCGGTTTCTAGGATTCTTAAATAGGATGGATTCCTGAACTCGGGGCACCCAGACGATGCCGTTCTGGCTGGACATGTCCCGGTCCTCTTTAAAACTCGTAATGACCAAGAACGCAAAGGGCAGACCGAAGACGATGGAGCCAGCGATCAGGGCAAGTTGGGCCACCACTGTTTTTGCAAAGCCTCGCGACTTCACCGCCCGGCCCGCAGCCACCATTGCCGCCATCGCCGCGATCAGTCCCAAAACAATCGCGGTCGTGGTCGACCAGCTAAACGGAATTCCTCCGCGTAGTATCTCGATCTTGTTCTCGCGGTCATTCACGTAGAGATAAATGCAGAGTACAAGCCCAATCAGCCACATGCCCGCGGCGCGCAGGCGGTCGATCTTTTCTTCGCCTTCGATCGCAAACCAGGCCTGAACCGACCGAACCAAAATAAATGCCACGCAAAGCGCACCCAGCCATGCGCTGTACGGCATTACAAACCACACGAGAGGCAGCACTACCGGCTCTTCCGGCGCTTTAGGCAGCATTTTCGGTAGCCAAGCTCCTACAAGAAGTCCGACCGCTCCAACAAGCGACTGCAAAACAAGCCGCCAAAAGACTCGATTCTCATTCGCTTTTGGGTCTCGAAACAGGATCTGGATCAAGGTCAAAATCGCGAGGAAAGCAAAAATCCAGCCAACCCACACCAGCGCGGCGCCTACGACAAATAGGAGGTCAGCTCTCATTTATCCGCCTCGTAGTGAACCCAGCGAGGCGCGAGTTTAAACTGGACAAACGTTAAGACAAGGATAATGGCGAACACCATCCAAGCAATCGCCGACGCATTGCCCATCTTGAAGGTTTCGAAGCCATTTCGAAAGAGGTAATAAACGGGCGTCAGCATGGAATCGTCCGGTCCAACCGGACCGTCTTTCGACGGTTTCATGATGTACATGCGGTCGAACTCCTGCATTGCGCCAATGAAGCCCATTACCATGTTGAAAAAGATGATCGGGCTCAATTGCGGGAAGGTGATCTTCCAAAACATCTGGCGATTCGAAGCTCCATCGATTCCTGCGGCTTCATAGAGCGTGTTGGGGACGCCCTTAAGTCCAGCCAGCCACAAGATCATCCCGCTCCCCGCGCCCCAAACTCCCATTAAGATCAGGGCCGGCTTCGCCCAATCCGCGGATTGCAACCATCCGGGGGGTGTAATCGCAAACCACTCAGTAATTGTTGTGGACCAAAAGGAATTGATCAGTCCTTTGTTTGGATCGGGGGTAAGAACCCAAGTCCAAAGCACTGCGCTGGCTACGCCGGGAACGATCGCCGGCATGTAAAAGAACGTTCGGTAGAATCGCAGTCCGCGAGTCGCGGTGTTCAGCAAAATCGCGATGGCCAAGCCGGTGAAGAGCGACAATGGCACTCCCACGCCGGCCAGGTAGATGCTGTTCCCAAGCGCCTTCGACACATTCTGCCAATCCGCCCCCCAGAGGTCTTGGTAGTTTTGGGTGCCCACCCAACGAGCCTCATTCAACACGTCGTATTGGGTGAAGCTGAAAAACAGCGAAGCCAACATGGGGCCGATGGTGAGAACCAAAAATCCAATCAACCACGGGGAGATAAAGAGGTAGGCCCATCGAGCTTCGTTTTTAGCGAGCCGACCCAGCTTTAGCCGCATGAAAAAGCCGATGAAGGCAACCAGGCCCAGGATAATCGCACCAACGGCCAGTTTTGCCGGCAACGCCAAATCGATCACGGGATATTTCTCGCGACCAAAGAATGCATCCAAATCATGTTGGACAGCTTTTTGGCCGGCAAGCAAAGCTTCCTTTGGCGTGGCCTTGTGATACGCGGCAGTTTCAAACGCCTTGACGTGCTCATTCCAGAGGGCTTGCCCGACAAAGGTCGCGGGACGAACTCGGCCAAACGGAGCAAGGTCCATGTGCATCTTGACCGCGTCGGCATACTTCTTCTCGCCCGGACGGAACCTTTGGTACCCAAGCTCGTTCGCTTCCCGGTTGGCAATTTGCTTGGGGACGTACAGCCGGCCCCGCAGCTTTTCCCACTTTTGCTGTTCGGCCATCTCGATCAACCGCCCTTCCGTGCTAGTGGCGAATTTGATGTACTTCCAACCGTCTTCGATGTTTCGGGCGCCGCGCGGAATCGCCAGACTAAAACCGCCCATCCATGTGATGTACTGCTGCTTCTCGGTGGCGAAGCGCCCGCGATGATAGTAACGGTCGTCAGGCACCGGCGCCGGGGCAACGCCAAAATCGACGGCTGGACCATAGCGGGCCAGAGTGGAAATGATCCAGTCGCCATCGATCTTCATCGCGACTTTCCCTACCAGGAACGCGTCGTTTTCCTTCGTCAGAAATCCTGATTCAAAGGACTTGGCAAGCTCGTATCCCCCAACCTGGTCGTAGCCCTGGACCATGAATTTCAGGGCTTCTTCCGAATCGGGTGTGTAGAGCGTGCAATGCCTTCGCTCTTTGTCCATGAACTCCGCGTTGTTTTGAAACGCGTACATGTACAGCCACGAGTTTCCGAAGTTCGGAAGAAAACCCGCTCGCTTAAGGGTGCCGTCCGGGTTTTTCTCAGTGAGGACTTTTCCGTAAGCCAACAATTCGGACCAAGTCCGAGGAGCCCGGTTTGGATCTAGCCCGGCTGCCCGCAAGGCATCCGCGTTTTGCCGAAAAATCTCTTTGTTGTAGTACAGAGCCCGATTGTCGGCCGCGGTTGGAATTGCATAAACCTGGCCCTCGTAGCTCGCTTCCTCCCACGGAGCGGGATAGTACTGCTCCTTCCGCGGGCACAACGGGTCGGTGTCTTTATCCCGCTCGATGAATGGAGAAAGGGAAACAAATGCTCCACGGCTGGCCCAGTCTGAAATGGAAAAGCGATCCTGGTTGACCACGTCGGGGGCAACATTCCCCACGATGCTCGTCATGAGCTTTTGCGGGTCCATGGCGCCTGCCCCCATGCTCAAAACGCGGACGTTTATGTCCGGGTTCCGGCGTTGGAATTCTCGAACGACCGCTTCTTGGCCCTTGGAGTCTGGTCCGAATGAAATTCCCCAGATCACCAAATCCCGCTTTTTTACTGCTGCCGCTGGGGAATCCGGATTGGCGGTTGCCAGGGTAACCATCAACCCCCCAATTAGCAATGGAAACCAGCGGGCTCTCATCTTCCGTGAACCTATCATACTGCTTAATTACCCGTGGGCCGACCAGCATGGCGCGAAACTTGCGCACGATGATTTCGGATAGTTTCTTGGAACGCCTCGCCTAACATTTCCGTCCATAGATAGACTGCCCAAGCGAACGACTTTATTCTGTCGTCCGGGCAAACCAGACAAAGATGACTGGAGGCAACACAGTTAATGCTCACCGAATTTGAGGTGCGACGGCAAATGGAGCAAATCCAAGAGTCGGACGCAACTCCCGGCGCAAAGGCGCGCCATTTATTGAAGTTAAGAAGATCTCTTCGTTCCCAAGCAAAAACGCTTACCGCCACCCAAGCCCGTGCCGAAAAATCTTCGGACGTGAACACCATTCGGCAGATGGAGCGCATGGCCAATCGAGCCAAGCTCCTAAGCGAAGAAGCTCGAAGCATTGCCCTAAATGTGCTTCGCTCCGGCAATCGCTTTGGTTGGAATTAGCCGGACGGCAAGCAGGGTTGGTATGCTTCGGGAACCCTCGAAGCGCAGATATGCGTCAGAGGCAATAGCCAAAAATTATGCCCTGGAGTCAGCGCCCGCGAGCAACCAAAAAAGCCGGATCCATTAGCGGCTCACTCCTTGGCATTCTTGTGTTTCTTGGCGGAGTATGCCTGCTCCTATTCACGTTCAAACTTGCCTACGACCTCTTTATGGTCCCTCCCCAAGATGCGTTGGGGATCAAGCCCAAGCAGCCGATCGATTTGGGACTCGCGGGTCAATCCTTTATTGGCGTTCTGATCAAAATTTTGATGCTGGTAGTGATGGGGCTCATGGGTTCGCTTATCGCCAACCGTGGAGTCGCCCTTTTCACCGGTAGCAGAGTTCCGCACAAAACGAAAGTCGTATCCGTCCCTGAATCTGAAGTTCAGAGTTAGCTGCTGATCGTTTCCCGTTTTACGATTTTGCGTTTGCCCAACGGAATTTCGAACGGCACCACGACCTTCAGAATCAAACTGGACCGGAATGTCTGCGCGTTCGGGTCGCCAAGGATCAAGAAGTATTCCGTACCCAGGTTGCCGCTCTGCTTGAGCGCTACATAGAAGTTCGTATCGTCGTTGCGGCGAACTAGTCGGCCCGCTACCGATCGATCTCCACCCAAGTCGTAGTTCGCCGTTAGAATGGTTTGGTTTGTGTTTCCGAAATGGTCCACCACTTGGTAGCTGCCATTGAGTTGAAGGCGGCCCCAGAATCGATAAGCAGCTTGAAGTCGCAACGAATGGTAGGGGGCATCTTCGAGTCGGCCCGATTCTATCGTGGCGGCCACGTTTCTCGTTGGATTGCCTCGAGGGAACGCAACTTGCAAGCCATACAGCGAGTCGACGACGCCTTCGAATTCTCCCAACTGAGCGTAAGGAATAAGCGCCAGGCCATTTCGCAATGTCGTGAACGGGTTGATGAAGTACTCGTGTCGGTAGGGGTCTCCGTTGTATTTTTGGAAGGACTTTGCGCTGACGAAGTAACCCCAGTCGTTGATCGGCCCATGATCGAAATTCTTGTTGTAATAGTTGGCGGTATCCCAGCCTCGCAGGTCCACTTCCTCGAAGAATCCGAGGCGTGGCAAAAAGTCGGGTGAATAGGAATTGAAACCCACATACGCACCCATTCCATTGCGCTCATAGTTCAAATAAGCGTCGTTGCTTTCCCCCCGACCCTGAAATGAATCTTGGCTTCCCATATTGCGGACGAATACGTTGAAGTCCCCGTAGGTTTTGCTCAATCTAATAAGGTGGGCGTCGTTTTTCAGGTCGGGGCGATCTACCCGCGTGTAGGTCGCGCGTACGTTCAACGTCGGGTCGAATGCGTGGGTGGCGTTCGCCGCAAAATTAACTCGGGTTCCCCGCTCGACATTGCCGAGAAAGAGGTTTTGCCGGTCCCAGTCGATGGTGTTCAGTAAGGCAAAGCTGGTCTTGTCGGAAAGCTTGCCGTAGGTGTTGACGCCAACATCGAAGGTGTCGATCCTCTGACTTGCAAACAGGGCAGAATCCATGTAATTCCGCCCTTCTTGGAAGAACGGTCTGGATTCTCCTGCAATTCTCTCAAATCGACTAAAGTCGAGCGACAAGATTTGATTTTCGATATTGCGAAAATCGGGATTGATCGTTCCCACAAATTCGATTTGATCGGTTATCTGCGTTTTCAGGTCCAAGCCTGCATTGGCAATGTGACGCGTGTTTGGGTCCCAGCCCGCATAAACATAGGGAAGCAGCTTTAAGGTGCGTAACAGTTCCTGGCGTGGAACCTCGACATCACTCCAAATGGGATGGGACTGCAAACCGTCGGGAACGTATTGAAAAATGAATTCGCGGTTCGTCCGGGCGATATTGCGACCGAAGTTGATCTTCAGGTTGCGCTTACCCGCCGACGTCAGCCGCATGACCTGCCATGGGATTCTTGCTTCCGCCTCCCAACCAGTCGGCGTGATTCTTGCCTTGGCGAGGAATTCGCCCGTCCATTCCCGCTTGGCTGCACGCCCACCCGAAAGTTCAATTTCAGTTGCGCCGCGCGGATTGACTCGGAAAGTATTCATGTCCGCGCCAGAACCGGAGAGGTCGACGGCAAGGGAAACGCTATCGTCACCATCGAGGCTGACATTCGTTCGGTATTCAGAAGCTCGAATTTGACCGGGAGCGGAATCAGAAACTTTCGCGGAGAAGTAAATGAAATTCTCGTCGTAGCCTAAATAAAAGTCGGCTGCATCCGGCGCCACTGCGCCCGTTTGCGTATCGTATAAACCCGTGACATGGGCCGCGTCCTTCCACTCGTCATCGCCAACGTTTCCATCGATGGTCGGAGCCTGGGTAAGACGTTTCGCCGGGACCACCGCATTTTGAGCAAAGCAGATCCCCATTGCAGCTATGAGTGAAAGAGTGAAGACAAGACGCACGAATCCCAATATCGCGTTCGTCGACAATGGAGTTCCCGAGTCTTGGGACAATGTAATTGCCCTGCACCATAAAGCGTCTATAATCTAGCCGCAAAAGAATGTTGCCGATTCTGCCCGCCCTGCTACTGCTCATCCTGCAGGGGCCATCCTCAATTGAAAAGATGGCCTCCGATGGGCGTTTGCCGGCGGCGCTTCAAGCCGTTAGTCGGCAGATGGAGGCGAATAGCTCCCGAACGGCAACCTACAAGGAGGCAGATGCCGCAGTTCTGGCATCGCTGCTGACGCTTGGCGCGGACTCCGATCTATCCCAAGCTTTGCTGACTTTGCTGAGTTTGGATGTGGACGAACCCTCCACAATGACCGTCCCGCCTCAGCGGGAAGAATCGGACGATCCTCCTCCTAAGCCAGAGTTTAATGGACCTGACACGCGGTCAGGATTCGAGACTTGCCGCCGCACCCGCGACGGTCCTCGCTGAACTTAACTCAGCCTTCACGCCTCATTGTGCTTCGCCAATGGCGTCCTTACCGATTTCATACCCAGACCACCCATGCAATTCTTAAGAAAGTTTTTCGACACAAGCAAAAAAGATGTGGAGCTCTTGCAGCCCCTTATCGAGGCCGTAAACGCTCTCGAACCGAAGATCGAGGCGATGAGCGACGACGAGATCAAAGGCAAGACCGCGGAATTTCGCGCCCGATTGGCGGAGGGTGAATCGCTCGAAAAGATCATGCCAGAAGCGTTCGCGCTCGTTCGCGAAGTTTCCAAGCGAACCCTCGGCATGCGACACTTCGATGTCCAAGTCATTGGCGGAGCCGTACTGCACCAGGGCCGAATCGCCGAAATGAAGACCGGTGAAGGAAAGACCCTTGTCGCGGTTGGTCCGCTCTACTTAAATGCTCTCGAAGGAAAAGGAGCGCACCTCGTCACCGTCAATGACTACCTAGCCCGACGCGACGCGGTTTGGATGGGTCCAATCTACCATTTCCTCGGGCTGACGGTTGGCATCATTCAAGGACAGGGCGAGGACAGCGACGAACTGGGCGGATCTTACATGTATTCACCGGGCGCTCAGCATTCTGATCCGCGCTACATGAACTTAGTGGAATGCAGCCGTCGGGATGCCTATTCGTGCGACATCACGTACGGAACGAACCACGAATTTGGATTCGACTATCTCCGCGACAACATGACCTTCTCCGAAGACCAACTGGTAATGAGGGAATTGAATTACGCGATTGTCGACGAGGTGGACTCGATCCTGATCGACGAAGCGCGAACGCCTCACATCATCAGCGGGCCATCCATGGAGGATGTCTCCGTTTATCGAGTGGTCAATGAAGTGGCCAAGCTAATGCAGCCGGAACTCCACTTCACCGCGGATAAGAAGAATCACACCGCAAACATGACCGAAGAAGGCATGGACTTTGCCGAGCAGCAATTGCAAATCGACAACATCGCTTCCGACCCGAAGATGTTCCACCACCTCAATGCGGCAGTTCAGGCTTACGCCTTGTTCGACAAGGACATCGACTATGTCGTGCGCAATGGTGAAGTGGTGATCGTCGACGAGAACACTGGACGCATGATGTTTGGTCGCCGGTATGGGAACGGCCTTCACCAGGCGTTAGAGGCAAAAGAAAATGTAACCGTCCAGCGCGAAAGCCAAACTGTCGCGACGATCACCTTCCAGAACCTATTCCGCCTTTACAACAAGCTCGCCGGCATGACGGGTACGGCGAAGACTGAAGAGGACGAATTCCGAAAGATTTACGGCTTAGACGTGGTCAGTGTTCCAACTCACCGTCCGCTTCGGCGAGTTGACCAGCCCGACATTGTTTACAAGACATTGGAGGCGAAATTCCGAGGAATGGGTTGGGAAATGCTTCGGCTTTACACCAAGCAACAGCCCGTACTGGTCGGTACGCGTTCTATTGAAATGTCCGAGAAGGTTTCGGCCCGGCTCACGGGCGAGATGCTGCAGAAACTCGTAATCGTGCAGCGTCTGCGCGAGCGCGTCGAGGTCGCCAAAGACATCAAGGGCGATCTGGCAAAAGATGCCCGCACGATCTATGAATCCAATCTTGAAGACATCCAGCGCGGAACCCTGGCGGCATTTCTTCCCAAGATCGACATGAGCGCCGATCTGAATCATGGGGATTGGATGGACTGGTGTCTTAAGGAATTCAATCTGGGCGAGGACAATCGCCAGTACTTGGAAGAAGCACTCAAGCACGGCATTCCGCATAACGTTCTGAATGCCAAATTCCACGAACGAGAAGCGGTCATCATCGCTGAAGCTGGCCGAAAAGGGCAAATCACAATCGCCACCAATATGGCTGGTCGTGGCGTCGACATCCTGCTTGGCGGCCGGGTGGAAGACGAACTTGTCAAACTGGCCCGAGGTAGCGTTGAAATTGCCCAGGATGGACTCGATGAGTACGGCGAAACTTATGTGAGCTACCGGCGCGGTGGGAAAGAGCGAGCAGCGCCGCCACTGCCGCTCGACGATCAAGAGCGACGAGCCGCCGCCGAAGAGGTTCGAGAACTCGGGGGCCTATTCATTCTTGGTACCGAGCGCCATGAATCCCGGCGTATCGACAATCAGTTGCGTGGCCGTGCGGGCCGACAGGGAGATCCTGGAGAAAGCCGCTTCTTCGTTGCGTTGGAGGACCAACTTTGGAAGATCTTCAACGCGAACATGATGGACAATCCGCTTTTGAAGGCTTGGCCGCCAATGGAAGAGGTAAACGCGGCCTTCCTCAGCAAGATGATCGGCAAAACCCAAGAGCGGATAGAAAACCACTTCTTCGAAGCGCGAAAACACGTTTTGGAATATGACGACGTGCTCAACGCCCAGCGCGAACACATCTACGGAATGCGCCGAGAAATTCTGTTGGGCAAAGATATTCGAAAGGACTTGCAAGGTCAAATCCGCGACATGATGGCTGAGGTCGTGCAAAACGCTTGGATGGTGGAGGAAGATGGCAGCAATGTCTATGATTACCATGTCCTGTTTGAAGACCTGAGCGAAATCTTCCCAATCATGGATTACGCCACTGTCGGCGATCTTGAGAAGCATGAACCTGGTCGAGAGTTACTTGAGTTCGTGAGCGACATCGCCAACCGGGCCTATGAGGCGAAGATCGCCGAGAATGGCGATGACATCATGAAGATGATCGAGCAACAGGTGATGTTGCGCGCGGTGAACGACCACTGGATGGCCCATCTACAGATGGTCGAATACATCCGCGAGGGAATTGGACTCCGTGGATATGGTCAGGTGGATCCACTTGTGGCATACAAACGGGAAACCTACGATCTTTTCCAGCACACACTTCAAAACATTCGAGACCAGGCGGTTCGCATGATCTATCGGGCGCAAGTCCAACGTGATCCGGATCCGATCATGGAAGAGCCGATGATGATGCGTCTGGAAGATGAAGTTCCTAACGAGCCAATCAAAGCCGGCTTAGATGTTCCCGGTGTATATCCTGCTGCCCGCATGACGCCAAGTCAACCAGGCGGCACCGCGGCCGCCGATCTGTCCAAAGTCGATTGGAAGCG
>DATFHI010000284.1:0-12599 GCA_035248525.1 Fimbriimonadaceae bacterium
TGTACTTTGCAAAGAAGACAGTGGAGCAGCGCATGCAACTGGCGTGGCTATTCAATATGCTGCTTAATATCCCGGCCAATGCAAAGGCACATAAGCAACTCTATCGGCACTACGTTGCGGACAACATTACGATGTACGGCGTCATGCCGCACATGCATCTGCTTGGCAAAGAGATGAAGGCTTGGGCCGAGCTGCCCGACAAGTCCGAAGTTCCTCTAATCCATGTTCAGGATTGGGATTTCAATTGGCAGCTTAACTATCTTTTTAAGCAACCCTTGAAAATTCCCAAGGGCACGACCATTTTCGTCGAGGCGACTTACGACAACAGTTCGAACAACCCCAACAATCCGAATTCGCCTCCGAAGCCGGTACACGTTGGGGAAAAAACCACCGACGAAATGCAATTGTTGGTGGCCGCCTACACCGTAGACGGCCAGTATGAAACAAGTTCCTCGAAGGGATCGAGATAAAGGTTACTGACCTAAACCGTTCCAGTATCGGTCGATTTCTTGCGTGGTTGCCCCGGATCCCTTGATACGGTTGATGGGGGTCACTTTAACGTGGCCGTCCAACCATCCAACAATAACCATCTTGGGATCGAATCGTCCCCACAACTGACCCTGACTCCGCGCGTCCGGATAAGTCACCGAAGTGTTCCAAGTGCTGGGCGGCAACACACGGTAGTAGCCGATCGGATTTGTAATGACGGGACGACCCGGTGATACGAAGTCCTTGGCGGTTGCCTCTGCAAACAGGATCGTGGACGCAGGGCTTTCCAGTGACGTCGCGGAATTGCCCGAATAGTCTGGCCCCATCGGCCCCATGCTCGCATTATTGAGGTATTGGATGTTCATTCCGTACGAAGGGTAGGAGCCGAACACATAGTAGTAAAACATGTTGTTCTGGTCGAACCTGCCGTGACCCATTCCGTCGCCAACCTGCGGGTCGTCCGCCTTATCGGTCGGACAGTAAAACATATCTCGATTCTTGCTATAGGGTTGGAGCAGGATGGGATATCCGTAGCGGCAGGGAGCGTCCGGTCCAGGTCCAAAGCAAGCCGAGCCGTAGGTGCTTCCAATTCCATCCCCACGGACGCCGTTGGCAATTGCCGGAAAGAGTACGTCGTCCCAGTCGCCTTCGTATAGGATGCCGGCCAGCGTCGCCTGCTTGACGTTGCTGATGCTGGAAGTCTTCTTTGCCGCCATCTTGGCTTGCGCAAAAACGGGGAAAAGAATCGCGGCGAGGATCGCGATAATTGCGATGACAACCAAAAGTTCGATCAGAGTAAAGCCTAACCTCTTTGCCATATCATCAGTTTTATCAACCAATTAGGCTTATCAATTGCTGTTTTTGACGACAGAGTTAAGAAACTGCCGAATACTGCTTAACTCAGTACTTCAGGCAAAAGATCATCAGTCTTCACATGCCGACGCCGGAGTAATAGCGCAGCCCCTTGGCCCACAACAGTTTTGCTGCACCATAGCAAACCAGAATCCAAAACAGCTGCATTTCCAGCACGTGGAGGGTCTCCGCGCCGGAAATCCTGCCCACCAGAATCTCCGTCGGCGCACCCGTTGTGTAGTAAAAGGGCATCCATTTCGCCAGCGTCATCGCCCAAGCCGGCAAAACCGCCACCGGAAAGAGCTGTCCAGAAAGAAAAAGCATCGGTACGTAATACAGTTCAAAGATCGAGAACACTTCTTGGGTGAAGAGCGCGATCATCGACATCATCAACACGAACATGAAACTCACGAGATGCCCAAGAATCACCGACGTCCAAAACTCCCAACCCAGAAATACGTGGGCGTCGACTAGAAGCGACCGGTAAAGGAAAAGTAGAGCCACAAAGAACGGCGCGAATAGGCTCACCCGGATGATTCTCCAACTCACATTCCTGATATAGGTGTATTGGAAGAATGAGATGGGCCGGATCAATTGAGTGGAGAACTGCCCCTCTTTAATTTCCATCGCCAGTTCCCACATGATGTGGCTGGTAACAAAGCTCCCGATCAAGAGCTGGCAAAGGTAATAAAGGACGAAATCGCTTCGGGAGAAGCCGCCGATAACCCCGGTAGCAGATGAAGCCTTTGCCCACACGAGTGGCATGGTGATGGCGGTGACCAAGTCGGTGAGAATCCAAATGAGACCAGACGCACGGTAGGCCAAACCGTCCTGAAAGTAGATCGCAAAAATTGCCTTCCACTTCCGCATCGCAATGGCCATCAGCAAAGTGTAACCTCACTCAGACTTGAACAGCTCTCGTGTTCTCCTAATCGTTGGCGTGATCCTGTACGGAATTACCGCCGTCTCGATGTTCATTCTCGCTTCCAGACCCAATCGGCCGTTCTCGCTCTTGGAAACGATCGGGTTTCTGAGCGGGGTCATTTGGATCGCGCTGTTGATTAAAGAGGATGTCTGGGGTTGGCCGGCGGGAATTATCAGTTCAGGCGCCTACGTGCTCTTCTTTTATCGAGACAACCTCTTCGGCGACGCCGCCCTCAACGTGCTTTACGTGATCTTGGGAATTCTCGGTTGGATCTGGTGGGCACAGGGGAGAGACAAGGCAAATAACCTGAACGTGGAGTATTCCAAACCCTTTACCTTGATGCTGTTGGCGCTGGGCGTGGCTGTCGGAGCTTCCCTACTCGTTCCCCATTTCCGGGCTGGGGGTTCCCCGGTGCCGATTCCCGATGCTGCCCTCTTCTGCACCGCAGTCGCGGCGCAATATCTGCAGGCGCGCAAGAAAATCGAAAACTGGCCGCTGTGGGTTGTGGTTAACGCCGGCTACGTCGCCGTTTACCTATACCGAGGTTACTATCCAACCGCGATCTTGACCTTAGTTTTTATGGTCATGGCCGTCGTAGGCTGGAAGAATTGGTTAAGCCTGTACAAAAACGAACTGGCCGCATCTGCGATTGCAGATACGGCCAGTTGATCATTTTGGTGGAATTGCTTTACTTATCGCGAAGCGGCAAACCCATCTCCTTCAGGAAGGAACGAGCTTCTTCATCCGTCTTCGCGGTGGTGCAGATGATAATGTCCATTCCGCGAATTCGATCAAATGTATCGTAAGGGATTTCAGGGAACACCAACTGCTCCTTCAATCCCAGCGCGTAGTTGCCGCGCCCGTCGAACGACTTGGGTGAAAGACCCTGAAAGTCTCGAATTCTCGGGAGAACGACGGTGGCCAACTTGTCGAAGAAGTGATAGGCGCGGTTGCCGCGTAGGGTGACTTTACATCCCACTTTCATCCCTTCGCGCAATTTGAAGTTCGAGATCGCTTTCTTGGCGGTAGTGATGACCGGCTTCTGACCGGCGATCAGCGTCATGTCTCGGACCGAATTCTCAAGGTGCTTGGGGTCCTTGTCGCCGGTACCCGTACCCATGTTGATTACGATCTTGTCCAGGCGCGGGATCTGCATCACCGATTTGTAGTTGAACTGTTCCTTCAGCTTCGGCGCGATCTCTTTCGCGTACTTCTGCTTCAATCGCGGCTTGGGCAGCGTGGCCGCCGGTCCTTCTGTCTTTTCCTTCTTTGCCATTTTTCTATCCTTTGCCTGATTGCCGACCAGGCCCAACTATCAAGCCAGGATTTTCCTAGCTTTCCTTAACATCCTTGATTGTCTCTCCGCTCTTCTTGGAGTAGCGGACGAGTTTGCCATCTTCGACGCGGCGACCAACTCGGGTGGCCTTGCTCGTCTTCGCGTCCACCACCATCACATTTGAAACATGTATGGGTACTGGAATTTTGATCCGAGCGCTCTTCTCGCCCTGAGTTCGCGCCTTGCGGTGCTTGATCGCGGCATTCAGGGGAAGCGGCTGGTCCGGGTTCTCATCGTTGTTTTTCAAGATGATGACCTTCTGCTCCTTTGGAGAGACGGCGGCTACAAATCCCGTTTCGCCCTTGTCTTTGCCCGAAATGATGACGACGGTATCGCCCTTTCGGACTTTCAGTTTGATGTTCTTCGCTTTCTGTTTCAGTTCAGCCTTTGTTGGCATTAGAGCACCTCCGGCGCAAGGGAAACGATCTTCATGAAGTTCTTATCACGAAGTTCGCGGGCGACCGGGCCGAAAATGCGGGTGCCTCTTGGTTCGTTATTCGCCGGGTTGATCACCACGCACGCATTGTCGTCGAAGCGCAAAGTGGATCCATCCACGCGTCGAACGGCTCGCTTGGTGCGGACGATGACCGCCTTGATTACGTCACCCTTCTTGACCGGCATGTTGGGTGTCGCCACCTTGACGGAGCCGACGATCACGTCGCCGATCGTTCCGTAGCGGGGCTGCGATCCCTTGAGCACGCGAATGCACATGACGTCTCGCGCGCCCGAGTTGTCCGCCACCTTTAGCCTTGTAAATTGCTGTACCATTGCTTTCTATCCTTGTTCCAGCGGCCATCTCGGGCTCCGAGGTAGGCATGGAATAGGCGCATTGCCAATTGCGAACGTCAGTCCTGTCCGCAGGCGGCAAATTCGCCTACTTAACTTTCTCCAGAATCTGTGTAACCCGCCAGCGCTTGTCCTTGCTGATCGGTCGAGTCTCCATAATCTCCACGCGGTCTCCCTCGTCGCAGCCAATGATGTCATGAGCTTTGAACTTGGAAGTGCGCAGAACGACCTTGCCGTACAGTGGGTGCTGAACGCGTCGCTCGATTTTCACAACCACCGTCTTGTCCATCTTGTTGGAGACGACGACGCCTTCTCGAGTCTTGCGGAAAGCTCGCGGCTCTGCCGGAGTGGTCTCCACGACTTCTGCCTTCTTCTTAGCTGGCATTAGCCGTTCCCTCCCTTCTTCTCCGCAATTGCCGTCAGGATTCGAGCGATGTTGTGTCGTCGGATCTTCAGACTCGCGGTGTCCGTCATCTGCCGGAACACGAGGTCTCGCCGCGACTTGTAAAGGGCGGCTCGCTCTTGCTTTACCAACTCCTCCAACTCGGGGACGGACTTATCGCGAAGTTCGCTTGGCTTCAAATCTTTCATTCTTATTCTGCCGACTCCTCGGCTTCCGTTGTCGCCGGGATCGCTTCGTAATCCCGCTTGGTCATGAATTTGCATCGGATGGGGAGCTTGAAGATGGCAAGTCGCATCGCTTCTTTTGCCAGCTCTTCCGGAGGGCCTGCCATCTCGAACAGCACGCGTCCCGGCTTGACGACGGCAACCCATCCCTCGACCGGCGCCTTACCCTTACCCATTCGGGTTTCAAGCGGTTTCTTGGTGTAAGACTTGTCCGGGAAAATCCGGATCCAGACTTTTCCACCGCGCTTGATGTGGCGGGTCATGGCAATTCGAGCGGCCTCGATCTGGCGGGAGGTGATCCACGACGGCTCTTGCGCGACGATGGCGTACTCGCCGAAGGAAATCTTGTTCCCCTGCGTTGCCTGGCCGCGCATTCGGCCTCGGTGCATCTTTCGACGCCCTTCTTTAACTCGTTTTGGCATTAACATTAGGCTTCACTTCCTTCTGCTGCGGGCGCGGCGGGAGTTTCAACCGGTGTCGGCGCTTCTGCTACCGGCTCGGCCTGAGTCGCACCAAAGGCGGCGGGGACCTCTTCCTCGCGCTCTCGTCGACGTGGGGCGGCAGCCGCGGCGGCATCCATTTCCCGCAGCTTTCGCTCGGGAAGGACTTCGCCCTTGTAAATCCACACTTTGCAACCGACCGAACCGTAAACCGTGTTTGCGGTGGCTACGCCGTAGTCGATGTCCGCACGAATGGTGTGCAGAGGGATCTTGCCTACCTTGTCGCCTTCGGTTCGCGCGATTTCCGCACCACCCAACCGACCGGACACCTGAACCTTGATTCCTCGTCCGTTCATGCGCATGCAGCGAGTCATGGCTTGGCGCATCGCTCGGCGGTGAGAAATTCGCTTCTCCAACTGCTGGCAGATGTTCTCTGCCACGAGTTGGGCATCCAACTCCGGTTGGCGAACTTCCGTCACGTTCACCTGAACGACGTTGGTCGGATCCTGCTTGCGAACCATCCGGTTAAGGAAGTCCGTGAGCTCATCGATGCCCTTGCCGCCTCGACCGATGATCGCGCCAGGGCGGGCGGTGAAGATCGTGACCTTCACGCGGTTTGCCGCTCGCTCGATCTCAACTCGAGAAACGTTGCCAAGGCCGACGCGGCTCTTGATATATCGTCGAATCTTATGGTCCTGCAACAAAGCCGGGCCGTAGCCCTTCTTGTTGAAGTACCAGTGGCTATCGAAGCCACGGATGACGCCGACTCGTAGGCCGACGGGATGAATTTTCTGACCCACGGTTAGCTGTTCTCCTTGTTTTCTTCTTCGGTCGTCGCCTCAGCGCCTTCGGCTTCGGCGGTCGACTCCTTCTCTACGGGCTCGGCTTCTGCTCCGCCCTCTTCTTCGGGCGCTTCGGACGCTTCCACTTCGGTCGCCTCTACGGGCGCCGCGGTGGTTTCTTCTACCGTTGCTTCCGGTTCGGTGGCTACAACATCTTCAGTGGTCTCCACTGGAGTTGCAGCTTCGACCTTGGCTTCCTCCGCCTTCTTGCCCTTCTTGGGCTTAGCGGCGCTGGCAAAGCTTGGTCGAGGCTTGGCCTTCGTTCCATGAGGCTTAACGGCTTTCACTGCTTCTGCATCTTCAACAACAACGGTAATGTGGCTCGTTTTCTTTATAATCCGATTACCACGTCCCATCGCCCGAGCCTGCATTCGCTTAAGGCGTGGACCCTCGTCGACCATGATGGTCTGAATATTCAAGGTATCTGCCGAGAGACCATGATTCTCCTGTGCGTTTGCAATTGCGCTCACGAGGATCTTTCGGAGCATTTTGGCGCCCTTGCTCGTGTGATAGCGCAGAATCGCGGCGGCGTGAACGGCGTTGCGACCTCTTACCTGATCGGCGATAATCCGCACCTTCCGCGGCTGAACTCTTACGTATTTTCCGACTGCTTTAACTTCCATCGTTTGTTCCCAGGGAGCCCTTTATCGGAGCTTCGCCCCCCTCTCGGCCAATTGGCCGCCGTGTCCGCGATAGGTTCGAGTCGGAGCGAATTCACCCAGTTTGTGGCCGATCATGTTCTCCGTAACCAATACGGGAACGTGCTTTCGCCCGTCGTGAACGGCGAACGTGTGGCCGACAAAGTCGGGAGTAATCGTCGAGCGGCGTGACCAGGTTTTGATCAGCTTCTTCTCGCCCTTTTCATTCAGACCCATCACCTTTTTCATCAGGTGATCGTCCACAAAGAATCCTTTTTTTAAGCTTCTTGCCATCTTTCAATTTGGGAATTGGTTGGCATTCCAACCGCATTCCATCTCCTGTGTTAACCTTCCCCGCTTTTCGGGGGGCAGTGCACTGGGAGGCCTTAGTTGCCTAATGCCTTACCCATTCCTCCTTCGAACGATAAATCGATTCGAACGCTTGTTATGTCGAGTCTTCTCACCGAGAGCCTTGTTGCCCCAACGGTCGACCGGACCCTTACGGCGTCCAACCGGGGACTTGGCCTCACCACCACCATGAGGGTGGTCGCGAGGAGACTTGACGACGCCTCGGACATGGGGCTTGCGACCGAGACCGCGGTTTTTACCCGCCTTTCCGATCGACTCGTTCTCATGCTCGGCGTTGCCCACTTCGCCTACCGTTGCCCGGCAGGTGTTGTGAACCATTCTCATTTCACCGCTTGGCAGTCGAAGAGTGACATACATGCCCTCCTTCGCCATAACCTGGGCGGCGGCGCCTGCCGATCGGACCATCTGGCCTCCTCGGTTGGGCTGCAATTCGATGTTGTGAACCAAGGTTCCAAGCGGAATGCTCTTCAGTTGAAGCGCGTTGCCCGGCAAAATGTCGGCGCCGTCTCCACTTTGGACCCGTTGCCCAACGGCCAAATTCTTAGGCGCGAGGATGTATCGCTTCTCACCATCGAGGTAGTGAAGCAATGCGATTCGGCAGGTTCGGTTGGGATCGTATTCGATCGCCGCGACCTTGGCCACTACGCCATCCTTGTTCCGCTTGAAGTCGATGATTCGGTACCGCGTCTTGTTTCCGCCGCCCCGGTTGCCGGAAGTGAGTCGGCCGCTGCTATTGCGTCCGCCTGTCTTCGGCTTGGCCCGAGTAAGCTTGCGTTCCGGCTTACCCTTGGTGACCTCCTCGTAAGTACCGGTGATCATGAATCGCCGGCCGGGAGATGTTGGTTTGTACTGTCGAGTTGGCATCTTTAGACTCCGTAATCCTCCAGGATTTGGCCTTTCGCCAACGTGACGATCGCCTTCTTACGATCCGGCTCGTATCCTGTGCTTCGCTGTCCGCGTCGTCGCTTCTTACCGAGTACTCGCACGGTCCGCACGTTTTCGACGCTGATCGCTTCGCCTTTCTTCTTTCCAGAATTGTATATCGCCTCGATCGCCTGCTTGATTTCGATCTTATTGGCGCTCTTGGCAACGATGAAGGTGTACTTGCGGACGAGGTCCTTCTCTTCCTTCACGTTGGCGTCGCCGTAGCTCATTGCAACCGACTTCTCGGTGATGTGAGGCGCAACGATAATATCGTGGGGATTCTTCACTTAGCCCACACCTCCTCGATTTTGGCTAGCGCATCCTTGGCGATCAAAACCTTGGTTGCGATCATGACGTCGCGGGCAGAAAACGCGGAGGTCTTTCCCGCCTCAGCTCCTCCCGCCGACGATGCCGGCGCGGTGCGCACGGTTACGTTCGGCAGGTTTCTAAAGCTCTTGTAGGTGGTTTCGTCGTACTCCGGCAGAATGACCAACAATCGGCGGGCGTCAGCAAGTCCAACGGCGCCGATGAATGCGATCGCGTCCTTGGTCTTGGCTTCCGCGAAAACAATGGAATCCGCAACGACCAGATTCTCACCTTGAATTTTTTGGTTCAACGCGCCAAGGATTGCCGCTCGCCGCTCCTTCTTGTTGACCTTCTTTTCGTAGTCGCGAGGAGTGAGAGCCAGGGCCATACCGCCATGAGCATAGTGCGGAGCGCGGATGGTGCCTTGACGTGCATTACCGGTCTTCTTCTGCTTGTACGGTTTGCGGCCGCCACCCCGAGCTTCGCTTCGAGTCTTGGTCTTTTGCGTACCCTGCCGCTTGTTTGCCTCTTCGGCAACGATGGTTCGGTGGACCGTGCTTATCGATGGATTGGCTTCGGCGATGGCTTTGGAAACCTCATGGGATCCAACCTTTTTGCCTTTCTTGTCTTTTACTTCGATTGATGCCATCATTCTTACCTCGCCACCTTGTTAATAACTACTAAGGCGCCGTTCGGTCCGGCAACGCTTCCGTCCACGAGGATGAGATTGCGCTCTGCATCCACCTTCACAACCTTTAAACCCTTCTGAGTTACGGTCGCGTCGCCCATGTGGCCCGGCTTACGGACGCCCTTAAAAACCCTCTGAGGTCCCGTGGCTCCGCTCGATAGCGGACGTCGGTGAGTCATATAGCCGTGCGTCATGTGCTGACCTTTGAAGTGGTAGCGCTTGACGCCACCGGCGAAGCCGCGGCCCTTGCTCTTTCCGGTGACCGTGATCACTTCGCCTTCGCTGAACAAGTCCACGTTGAACTCCTGGCCGAGTTCGATGCCGTCGGTCTGCTCGACTCTAAACTCCTTCAGTGTCCTCAAATTTCGGTTTACGCCCGCCTTCTTCAGATGGCCGTACTTTGGGAATGTAAGGTGCTTGTCCTTAACTTCGCCAAATCCAACTTGAACCGCGTTGTAGCCGTCGGTTGCTTCGGTCTTAACCTGCGTGACGAAAACCGGGCCCGCCTGAATAACGGTTACCGGTACCATCTTTCCCTCTTCCGTGAAGAGGTGAGTCATGCCAATCTTGGTTCCCAGGATGCCTGAGATCATTACTACTCCTTTGGGCGTCGGACCCGACACGTCGGGACGCGAGGCACCGTTCTTACTTCAGTCAGCTTCGTTTGCCCGGCAAGGCGCTCGGTGCGGTCGTTGCCCCGATTTCGGGGGCGACTCACGCCTTCGGCTTGAAGCCGCTGAGCTTTGACCCAATTTGGGCCAGGTGAGAATGTACCCGCCAGTAGGCCAGATTTGCAAGCAGTAGGTCCATCTCAGCCCCCGGACCCAACAAGTTCTCCAACTTTATGGACATTTAATGAAACCCTGGTCTTTTTCGGGATCATTTGCTGATCCCGCGGCGTCATACTGGGAGTTAGCTTCTGAAAGGAGGAGTCAAATGCCAACTGGTACATTGCCGGACGGACTAGAGCTCACCGAGGAAGAAGCCTATGCTTTGTTGGGTCTCTGTTTAACAAGCCCTCAGGGCCTAGATGCAACATCCGAACGGGCGCTGAGAAAACTGGCGGAATTTTGTTCTCGGGGGAAACTCCAAAGAAATTATTCATATGAACCGTCCAGTTACACTCCGCGAGAGCTAGACAAGGCTGGGGCTTAAAAACCCTGGCCTTCGTTTCTTAAGGGTGCCAGAATCAGGCGATGGCAACTGTTCGCTCCATCCTGCAAGCATTGGAATCCCTTGCGCCTACTGCCAGCGCGTTCGAATGGGACAAAGTCGGGCTGCAGTTTGGCGATCCAGACCAAGATATTGCTCGAGCGGTTATCTCGCTGGACCGATCACTAGCGTCGATCGATTTTGCCGCAACTAACCATGCTCACCTATTACTCTCCCACCATCCACTGATCTTCCAGCCCCTGGACTCAATTACGACCAACACACACGAAGGCCGGGCGCTCTTAAAACTCGCGGAGTACAAGATGTCCTTCATCGCCGCCCATACGAATTGGGATGCGGCCAAAGGTGGGATTAACGATGCCTTGGCGCATATGCTCGATCTCCAGGACGTGAATCCATTTGGATCCTGTGCTCAGACCCCGATGCTCAAACTCCTCACCTTTGTCCCCGCTGAAAATGCAGACGCCGTGGTCGACGCATGCGCTCGGGCCGGTGCAGGGCAAATTGGGGACTACACGCGCTGCGCCTTCATGTCGCCGGGAAATGGAACATTTGAAGCTCCATCCGACGCAAACCCCACTGTGGGTGAAGCGGGAGAGCGCACGACAGTATCTGAAGTGCGAGTCGAGATGGTTTGTCCGGCCAATCGCAGCACATCTGTCGAGGCTGCACTTCGCCAAGCCCACCCTTACGAAGAACCCCCTTGCGACTGGCATGTATTGAAGCCGCTCAAGGTTCATCCCATGGGCCGGGTCGGGAATCTTCCCCAACCGCAAGACCTGACAACATTTACCGCCTTTGTGGAAAGCAAGCTAAATACAAAGGCCTTGGCCTGGGGAGCGCCAAAGGCTCCGATTCGCACTGTCGCCGCGGTAGGAGGATCTGCCGACTCCGAATGGCGCAATGCCCAAGCCGCAGGAGCCGATGTCCTGGTGACCGGCGAAGTGAAGCAACACATTGCTTTGGAAGCGGCAGAGTCTGGCTTTGCGATTATTGCCGCCGGACACTATGCAACTGAGCAACCGGGTTGCGCCGCTTTGCAATCGGAGATGCAAAAGGCAGTTTCCGATGTCGAGTGGCTGCTCTTCGAACCGGGACCTGGGATAGCCGGCCGGCCATTGTAGGCGCCTGCTAGATGGGAAGTGGGAAGATCAATCCCCAACATTTTGGTAGCCCGGACGGGACTCGAACCCGCGATCTCCGCCGTGAAAGGGCGGCATCCTAACCGCTAGACGACCGGGCCAGAAGCTTGGAGAGTATGGCTGATGACAGCCTCAAATCTCAAGGTCCTATGGGGTCTATAAGGCAAAGAAAAACCCGCCGAACCGAAGTTCGGCGGGTCTCATTGCAAAGGTTAGTTTCCGCCGTTGTCCGGTGGAGTTGAAACCTTTGGTTCAACCGGCGTGGTAGATGGTTCAACCGGAATGCTCTTGGGCTCTTCCTTCTTCGCAACCTTCTTGGGAGGCGTCTTGGCGCTAATGACTCGTCGGGCTCCCGCGAATCTGCGTTTGTAGTAGCCCTCATCCAACGAGCTTTCCATCACTTTTCCGCCACCACTGCTGGCGTGGATAAACTTGCCGTTGCCCTTGTAGATTCCCACGTGGCTGACTCGTGACCCGCGAGTATTGAAGAAGACCAAATCTCCTGCCTTCAACTCTCCTCGCGAGACCTTTTGTCCCCGGCTAGACTGCTCTCGAGCGGTTCGCGGAAGCTTGACTCCCTGGCTCTTGAAGACCTGAGTCGTGAAACCAGAACAATCTGTGGCTGATCTCGAGGCTGCGCCGTATCGATATCGAACACCCAGGAATGAGCTTGCCTTGTCCATCAGGCTCAAGTTCCCTGCCGATCCGGTTGCTAACGGATGTCCACTGTTGGACGGCTTCCGAGCAATGTGATTACGAGACGTTCTCGACGACTTGGTGGATGAACGAGTGGTTCTCGAGGCCACCAACGTTGGCTTGGACTTCTTCGAAGGGTGCGTATTAGAAGCCAACCTAATGGAAGGCTTTTTGGCGGCGTAGATTTGCGGAGCTTTGGTTGGAGCAAGAAAATCTCCCCGTACCCAAGCCTCCGTTCCCTTCGGGAATCGAAGCTTGTACCAAGCTCCATCCCGATCCAAAACCATGACCCGCGTTCCCTTGTCGACCTGAGCGATCGAAGCAAACCGGTTGCTTGGACCCTTTCGAATCAAAACGCCCTGCCCG
>DATFHI010000285.1:0-6492 GCA_035248525.1 Fimbriimonadaceae bacterium
GCTGACGACCGCCACCAGGTTTTGCGGCAGATTTGCCGCGATGGGAAGAACGGACACCGAGACCGTCTTCACGATATTTCCGACCGAAACGATGACTTCCGTTTTGCCGTAGCCAATGGCTTTGTATGCGACTCCGTGAGACACCCTTCCCACTTTGAGAATCGATGGATCCGTCACTTGGATATCTGCGTGCGCAAACTGGGTGCCACTGGCCAATATCACTCGGTTCGCGCCAAGCGGAACTCGGACCGGCTCGGTTGCCACCTTTAACGGAGGGGTCTGAAATGCGCGTCGAATGTTGCTTGCCCATGTTGCCGCAAGGCTGATGGGCGCGCTTTTGTTTAGCTTTGCTTCCGCGACGGTAACGGTCAGAACAAGATGGCCGTCCACCTTGATCAATGCATTTTTCCCTGCCTTTCGAACCGTAACCGTGCCTTCGTGAGCATGCTTTTCAAGGTTTTGGGCAAGCAACGCCGCACGGGCTTTGGGGTTGAAATTTCCTACCGAAGAACGCAGGGTGAGAACACGTATTCCGTAGATGAAAATGCTTGAGCCTTCGGCATGAATAGTTGCTGCCTGGCAAATGCCGAAGACAATGCACGAAACTAAAGCAATCCAAATAAACTTTCGCAAATCCCGATCCCTGGAGTTAGAGGTTACCCTTTATCCACCCGTATTCATTCTCGGTTCAATTCCGCTAAATGCCCAGTTTACGCAGCAACTTGGCAATTACGAACTACACTGGTAGACTTTTCTCACGTGCACGCAAGGTACACGGAATTGACGAGCAAAGGGACTGGTTTTTGACCGAATTTACGTTCAAAGGAATACTTTTCGATCTGGACGGAACCCTTGTCAATTCCATTGCGGCGGTCGATCGGGCTTGGCGGACTTGGTCGGTGGAATTTGGACTCGATCCCGAGGTCATAGCTCCCCAAATTCACGGTCGACGGGCCAAGGATTCGATCTCTGCGTTAGCCCCCCACTTGGATCAAATCGCCGCATTTAATCGCCTTGAGTACCTGGAGGCGTCGGATACGGAAGGCGTTATACCCATGCCCGGAGCAATTGATTTTCTTGCGAGGCTCAACGAGGTTCCTTGGGGCATCGTGACATCGGGAACTAGGGCGATTGCTTTGCCCCGACTGCGAGCGGCCGGCATCGAACCGCCAAAGGTATTCGTCACTGCCGAACAGATCGTACGGGGAAAGCCCGACCCAGAAGCATTTGAGCGTGGAGCCGAGCTCTTGCAGATCGCTCCAAGCGACCTCCTTGCGTTCGAAGATACGATTGCCGGAGTCCAGTCAGCCAAGTCTGCCGGAATGAGCGTGGTAGCGCTGACGGAAGAAGCGAGTGCGCATGCCGATGCCTTCATCTCCGACTTTAGTGTAATGAGCCTGAATCGGTCCTCTGACAATTTTCATATAAAGCTGGCGTAGTGCAGTTGGCATTTCAAGCAACGTTGGTTATACTCACGCTGTTTCGGATGGTTTCCCGCCTTGCCTTTGGTGGATCCAAGTCTGTTGGATCGATACGAGTCTTGCCGGGCTGAACGATAACCGGAAAAAGCAACCCGAGAGAGTTCGGGGAAGGACATCAATGGCAATCAAAACTCTATATGTGGGAAATCTCCCCTATTCGGCGACGGAGAGCGATCTTCTCGACCATTTCGGAGCCTATAACGCTTCCAAGGTTCGCATTGTAGAAGGCCGCGGCTTTGGCTTCGTCGACATCGATGAAGATATGGTCGAAACTGCGATCAGCGAAAAGCACGACTCGGAGATGGGAGGCCGCAAACTGACCGTCAATGAGGCCCGACCGCGCACCCCGGGCGGTGGCGGAGGAGGAGGAGGATATGGCGGTGGCCACGGTGGAGGACGCGACCGCGACTTTGGCGGCGGTGGCGGAGGGTACGGTGGCGGACGCGGCGACCGAGGAGACCGCGGACGCGGTGGTCGCGGCGGCGGCGGCGGTCGCTATTAAGCTATTGCCAACGAACTAAATTCAGCTCACCGGGAATGGCGACGTCGCTGTGACGTGGCACGATCCGAACGGTGAACCCTCGATGGCCAGGTTTCGCATAGGAAACCTGGCCTTCGAACTTAATCGTCCCCTCAGCTTGGCCTACAGGACGCATGGGCGTTACCGCATAGTCGACAAGGTCGCGGTTCGACGCCATCTTCCCAACGAGCGCCTGCACTTCAACATCGTCTGGAGTCAAATTGCCAAGTTGCACTTCCGCCCGAATTATATTCTCTTCATTGGAATTGACTTGTGAGCGATCGCAGCTCGAATTCAGCACTCTGACATCTCCCCACGCACTCCGCACCCGCAATCTCCAATTTCGGGCGTCGGTTGCCAACTGCAGATTTGCCGCCATCTTCGAATAGGTGGTCGATGCCGGCAGGTAATACTGCTTCGCGTAATCCGACACCATGCGCGCGGTCGAAAATGTAGGAGCCAGTCTCTGAATGGAGGCGCGCATCATTCGAATCCAACCCGTGGGCAATCCACCATCGGGCCGATGGTAGAACTTCGGCGCGATTTCGTTTTCAATGAGACGATACAGCGACTGGCTATCAAGCCAATCTTGCTGCCCCTGATCTGCTGCTTCATCGCGATCTCCGATCGCAAATCCGACCTCGGTATCAAACGCCTCGTCCCACCAACCGTCCAGGATGGAGCAGTTCAGTCCGCCGTTCGGTACGACCTTCATTCCACTAGTGCCGCTTGCTTCCATCGGCCGACGGGGATTGTTGAGCCAGACGTCGACGCCTTGCACGAGCGCTCGTGCCACCTGCATGTCATAGTCCTCGACGAATACCATTCGGTGCCGACTTCCCTCTTGGTCCATAAATCGGACGAGCTCTTGGATTAGAGTCTTGCCGCCGTCGTCTCGCGGGTGGCTCTTCCCTGCGATCACGATTTGAACCGGCCGCTCGGGGTGATTCAGCAATTCCAGCAGCCGCTCACGTTGGGAAAGCATGAGCGTGGCCCGTTTGTAAGTTGCGAACCGCCGGGCAAATCCAATCGTCAGGATGCGCGGATCGAGAATTCCACCCGAAAAATTGAACTCAGATTGAGAGCCGGATCGCCGTTCCAAGGCCGATTGCAGCCTTTTACGGACGAAGCGAACCAGATCCCCGCGCTGATTTTCACGAACGGTCCACAGTTCATGGTCAGGAATCTGGGAAATTCCAGCCCAAGACTCAGGGCTACCGGCATCAGTTCGCCATGCTGGACCAAGGTATTCGTCGTAAAGGTCTGCAGATCTTTGCCCGATCCAAGTAAGTGTATGAATTCCATTCGTCACGGCATCGATCGGCGCTTCATTTTCCGGGTAGTCGGGCCATCGACCGTGGAACATGGATCGCGTCACCTGTGCGTGGAGTTTGGAAACCCCGTTTACGTGGTTTGCGTTTTCCATTGCCAAGACCGCCATGTTGAACGGCTCGTCCTGATTTTCAGGGTCAATTCTGCCCAGTCGAAGGAGCGCTTCCATCGTCAATCCCACTTCGGCTACCCACTTTCCAACATAGCGTTCCAGCAGATCCTTAGAAAAGACGTCGAACCCGGCGGGAACAGGCGTATGCGTCGTGAAGACGTTGCCATTCACGAGCACCTGGCGGGCCGTCTTGTAATCGCAGTTTCGGTCGGCCATGAACTGGCGGATCCTTTCGATCGCCATGAAAGCGGCATGGCCCTCGTTCATATGACAAACCGTGGGAGAGATTCCGAGCGCTCGAAGTGCGCGAATCCCGCCAATGCCAAGAATCATCTCCTGGCGAATTCGCATCTCCTCGTCTCCGCCGTAGAGAGTGTCGGTGATCGATTGGTCGTTTGGTTCGTTTTCCAGGACATTGCTGTCCAATAAATACAGTTGAACCCTACCGACATCCGCGCGCCAGATTTGACAATTTACGGTTCGGTCCGGAAATTCCACTTCGATCCGAAGGGGTTCATTGTCCCCATTCCGGATTAGCGTGAGCGGCATCTCGTAAAAGTCGTATTCGGGATAGACCTCTTGCTGCCAGCCATCGACGTTTAAGCGCTGACGGAAGTATCCGCGACTGTAAAGAAGCCCGACCGCAACCAAAGGAATCCCAAGGTCGCTGGCCGCTTTTAGGTGGTCGCCAGCCAACACTCCTAGTCCTCCCGAATAGATGGGAAGGCCTTCGCTGATTCCAAATTCCGCGCAGAAGTAAGCAAATCGTTCGTTTTCTGGCCGGTCGGTTTGGCTGGAGTACCAACTACCCGACTCCAGGTATTCCGTAAGGTCGCGGTCGCATTCCGCTAGCTTGGCGAGAAATGCCTTGTCCGTCGACAGCTTAGCCAGACGTTCGGCCCCGATTGAATAAAGGAAAGAAACCGGATTGTGGTTGCTTGCGTCCCACCGCTCCTTGTCGATCTGCCGGAAGAGTTCTCGAGTTTCGTGATGCCAAGTCCACCGATAGTTGCTGGCCAGCCTCTTTAAGGCGGACAGCGATTCAGGCAGTTGCCAAACGACCTCGAATGAGTGGCTGAACTTGGGGAATTTGGAGGGCATACCTTTCACATCTTCGGAAGACCCTAAGAAGTTACCCACCCCGTGCAAGTTCAGAAGGGCATCAAGATCGGCTAGAATGGAACGTCTTTATGCTGGAGATTAATGGCATCAACGTGTTCTATGGCGCTATTCAGGCGCTGACCGATGTTTCCATTAAAGTCGATCAGGGGGAAATCGTTTCCATCATCGGCTCCAACGGCGCCGGCAAAAGTACGTTGCTTCGAACGATCAGTGGGCTCCTGCGTCCCCGCTCGGGCTCGATATCGTTCCTTGGACAATCCATCGATGATTGTCCGGCCAACGAGATAGTTAAGCTGGGGATAAGCCACTCGCCGGAAGGACGTCGAATCTTCACTAACATGAGCGTCCACGAAAACCTGCAATTGGGCGCGTTTATTCGCAAAGACGCGGACATCCAAAAGGATATGGAAGCCGCGATGGACCGCTTCCCTCGACTTAGAGAGCGAATAAAACAGAATGCGGGAACCTTGAGCGGTGGCGAGCAGCAGATGCTGGCCATCGGACGCGCATTGATGAGCCGGCCCAAACTCCTACTTCTGGATGAACCATCCCTTGGTTTGGCGCCGAATCTGGTGGCGGAAATTTTCAGAATCGTTTTGGATCTTAATCGAGATGGGACCACGGTTCTGCTGGTTGAGCAAAACGCGACTCGCGCATTGGAAATCGCCCACCGCGCCTACGTGCTCGAGACCGGTGTGATCGTGCTCAGCGATACAGGCGCAAATCTGCTGACTAATCCAAAAGTCAAAGAAGCCTATCTCGGAGGCTAATTGAAGTCTCTACGGTTCGAGAAGCTGGAAGCGGCCCACATTCCTTACATTCTGGAAATTGAACGCCAGGTGAATACCGCTCCATGGTCGGAGAAGAGTTTCCAAAATGAGCTCAATCACCCTCACGGCCGGTTTATGGTCGCCATTGGGGACGGTAATGTCGTTGGCTACGGTGGATTTTGGATGGTCATCGACGAAGCCCACATCACAACGGTAGCCGTCGCTCCCGAATACCAACGTCAAGGCGTTGGACGGCGGCTCATGCAGCAGCTATTGGAAATGGCAAAGGAAGCAGAGATGGCTTGCAGCACGCTGGAAGTGCGCGCGGGAAATGCTCCGGCAATCCAACTTTACGAGAAGTTGGGATATCAAACCACTGCTCGGCGCCGCAATTACTACCCAGACAACCATGAAGACGCGATTGTGATGTGGCTGCACGATCTCCAAAATTGGCAGGCATTATCCAAGTGAAGTTCTTCGATGGACCGATCCTCTCCATCGAGACGAGCTGCGATGAGACCAGCGCGGCCGTGCTCGACGGCAACTCCATCCGATCCAATGTTGTATCGAGCCAAGTCGCGCTCCACCAAAAGTGGGGCGGGGTCGTACCGGAAGCCGCTGCGAGGGCGCATGTGGAATCCATTCTGCCCGTAGTGGAAGAGGCGCTCCTTCAAGCTCAAATTCAGTTGGAATCCGTCGGGGCCATCGCCGTAACCAACCGTCCTGGACTTGTGGGGGCGTTGAGTGTCGGAGTGACGGCAGCAAAAGCCCTCGCCTTCGCTTTTTCTATCCCTCTCATCGGAATACATCATCTGGAAGGGCACCTATGCAGCGTCCTCGCGGAGCGCAGCGACCTGCCTTTTCCACACATGTGTCTTATCGTGTCGGGCGGACATACAGAGTTGGTGAATGTCCGAGAACTAGGTGATTACGAAATCATCGGTCACACGTTGGATGATGCCGCTGGCGAAGCATTCGATAAGGGCGCGAGACTGCTCGGGCTCGGCTATCCCGGCGGAGTGGCGATTCAGCAAGCCGCAATGGATGGTAATCCAAGTCGCTACCCGCTTCCCAAGGGTTTGGGTGGGGAGACGGTGGACTTTTCATTTAGCGGCCTGAAAACTGCAATGCTCCGTCTCGTACAGACGGAGGGCG
>DATFHI010000286.1:0-6225 GCA_035248525.1 Fimbriimonadaceae bacterium
GTGGATTTGTGTATCCGCCTGAGGTCTGATCCGAATCGCTAGGCCGTCCGAAAAATCTCAGACCATGCAGGAGGAAGCCGGGTAACTTTGGCAATCATGTCCGCCACCGCGTTAACTCGGGCGTTCGCTACTATCGGCAGCCCGTTTTACGCCTTATTCGTTTTCGTTGGCGAGGTATTCCTGATCTTTTGGGACGCCGTCAAGCGCCTGTTTCGACCTCCGATCGAAGTCCGGGAGACTGTGGACCAAATGGCATTTATTGGGGTCGCCTCCGTCCCCATCGTGGCCCTTACCACCTTTTTCGCGGGCGGAGTGCTCTCCCTTTATCTGTCCCAATTTCTCAGTCAATACGGAGCCACGGCCTTTGTTGGGGCCACGATCGGCCTGACCATAACGCGCGAGATCGGGCCGGTATTGGCGGGACTGATGGTTGCGGCAAGGTGCGGCTCGGCAATGGCCGCCCAGATCGGAACGATGGCGGTGACCGAGCAAATCGATGCCTTGCGGATGCTGTCCGTCCATCCCACCAACTACTTGGTAATACCCCGAGTTGTGGCGGGCGTAACGATGCTGCCCATCCTCGCCTTAATCGGAATGTGGTCGGGAATATTTGGGGGTTATGTCATCGCTCTGACCCGCGGAGTCAGTGGCGGCAGCTTTATGAACTCATTAGTTCAGTTCACCGATCCGTCGGATGTCCTCTCCGGGATGGTGAAGGCTCCTTTCTTCGGCCTACTGATTGCGTTAGTTGCGTGTCAGCAGGGTCTGCGGACGAAGAATGGAGCGGTCGGCGTCGGTCGATCGACGACGAACGCGGTCGTTATTTCAATGGTGTTGGTTTACGTGATCGACTACGTGCTGGCGTCGCTAATGTACTAAATAACCGCCGACATCACTTGTTGTGCGATCTGCGGCGACCCGAATGGCGGCATCAGATATAGGCCTTCTGCAATTGCTCGAATCGAGCGGGCCAGGTTCTGAGATTCTTCAATGCCCACGGCCAAAGCGGATGCATCATCCGCCGCGTCCGACATCCTTTGCCGCAACCACGCCGGGATTTCCACGCCGGGGACCTCGTTGTGCATGAATTCGCAGTGCTTTTGGCTCTTTAGCGGAAGAACGCCGACGAATACCGGAATTTTGAGCTTGTGGCAAATCTCCACTGCCTTTTCGGCAACTGCAAAATCGAAAACCGGTTGAGTGTAAACCACGTGCGCGCCGGCATCGACTTTGCGTTTGAGGCGATCGAGTTCTAATTCCAGATCGATTGCGAGGGGATTGAATGCACACGCGATGGTAAACGCGCACTTGATTCCAACGCTGTATCCGGCAAGATCGATCCCCTCGTTAAACCGGGCGAGGATGCGTATCAGGCCAATTGCATCGATGTCGAACACACTGGTCGCGCTGGGATAGTCCCCAATGTTCGCCGGGTCGCCAGTTACAGCGAGGATATTTCGGACTCCAATTGCGTGGCAACCGAGAAGGTCCGCTTGGATGGCGAGCAGATTCCGGTCTCGGCAGGAGAAGTGCATGGTGGCTTCGATGCCCACCTTGGATTGGATTAGCGATGCCACCGCGGATGGATTCATTCGCAACCGAGCTCTCGCGCCATCGGAGATGTTGATTACGTCCGCGCCCGAAATCTTAAGGGCTTTGCAACCGGCCAGCAGTTTGTCGATCTTCAATCCGCGAGGCACATCCATCTCCACCGCCGTGACGAATTTGCTCCCCAGCTTTTGAGCCAGTTCGCTGGGTTCGGATTCCGGAAGCGGTGCCCGGTCGCGGGAAATGGACGTCACTCGCGCTCGGATTTGTGGCTTGAGCTTGCGCTCCTTCAGGTATTGCGCGAGATGGCGGATATGGTCGGGCGTGGTGCCACAGCAGCCGCCAATGATCTTCGCGCCCTCTTCCACTAGCCTGGACGCCGCCTTGGCAAAGTATTCCGGCTCGGTGTCGTAAGTGACCTGGCCCTTCACAAGTTGAGGCAAGCCGGGAGTTGGAAAGGCCAGGATCGGCAGATCGGTGGTCTCCGAGATCATGCGGACCAGATCCAGCATCCGCTGCGGACCGACAATGCAGTTTGCTCCCACCGCCACGACCCCCAAATCGTTCATTTGGGTCGTGCAACGGACCGGCAGCCCTTCAGCAAGCATCTCGCCGTCTTCGATGTACGCCTTACTGACGATGATGGGGAGTTGTGAGACTTCGTGCAAAGCTTCGACCGCGACGATCAGCTCGCTCATGTCGATATAGGTTTCAAGGATGAATCCATCGACACCGCCCTCTTCTAGAGCCAGGGCTTGCTCCTTAATCGCCGTCGCCACCAGCTCGTGAGAGATATGCCCGATCGGCTCGATCGGCTTGCCGACTGGTCCGATGGCGCCCAAAACGACTCGCTCATCGCCGGCGGCTTCTCGGGCAATTCGCGCGCCGGCAAGGTTCAAATCTCGGATATTGATACCGCGACCTTCAAGCCGAATCGCATTCGCTTGAAAGGTGTTGGTTTCGACGAAGTCCGCACCAGCATCAAAGTAAGAACGGTGGACTTGCTCGACAAGATCTGGCGCCAGGAGATTGGCCAAATCGTACGGTTGGTTGGAAAATCCAAGCGACGCTAAACAGGTGCCGTTGGCACCGTCGCCGATAAGAACATCGGACTCCAGCGCCCGCAACAACCGCACGATGGAATTTTACCTTTGGAACCTAATTTCCTTTCTCACGAGACTCGATGGAGCGTTGAATTTCTAACGCTGTTAGGCGTAGAGACTGTAATGCCTCCAATTCATCGGCTTGGAGCTCGAATTTCGGTCGTGATGGATTGAGACCGCTCATCAGGTGGCCCGAGTCAGCGCAGTCGCTAAGACCGTAAATGTGGCCAATTTCATGGGCCACGATATTCACCAGGCAATCCTCATTGAAGCTGCGTGCGCCGTATTTTGTTCGCGCATAGATCGTTGCGGAGTAATCCGGGCGGTATTGGCCGTTAGATTCCGGGGTGATTCCTCGAGATTGGGAGCAATAACCACCTACCGGCACGCCCTGGAAGTCGACTTCGGGGGTGAACACAACCTGCACGCGGGCAGCGTACGAGTCATCGGTCCGAGTCAAAGCCTCAAATCCAAGTGTATCGTTCCAGAACTTCAGCGCCTTATCCACCGCTTTACTCATTCGGCTCCTATCGCGGTTGCCGACCGAGCCGTAATCCACAAACACTTGCAGAGCTTCATCATGAAGGACCAGCTTCGAGTGAGCCAAAGCCAAATCGAGGTTCCCCTCGTCGAACGCCTGGCGGCTCTTGTCCAATTGGCTAATCGTGCCGGGCAAATAAAGCTGGTAATCGAAGTTTTTTCGAGCCGACGACGTCGTTGCCGTCAAAGCGATTATAAGTAGTGGTGCGAGCGCTCCCCAACGCATGTTTTTCTTCCCCAATTCGAGACCATTTGGATCTGCGAATTCTAAGGAAATCTTCGGTTCAGGGGAAGCAAACCTTTATGGATGGATGAGGGAAATTTCGATGATTCCGCGGGGGACTGGACTGGTAGCATCCACATATCGAGGTCTTGCAATGGACGAAGTTAGAATCGGATTGATCGGCTGTGGCGGGTTTCAACGATATCGGGTCACAAACCTACTGAAGGTCAAGGAGGCGCGAATCGTCGCACTGGCGGACACTTCCGACGAACAGATTGCCCTGATGCGCAATGCGCATCCGGTAACCGCAGACGTGCCCGCCTACCACGACTACCGGGAGATGATCGAGAAATCCAATCTTGATGCGGTCTTAATCGCGACCCCCCACACTCAGCATGTAGAGCAAATCCTGTATTCCCTCGAACATGGTCTCCACACGCTCTGCGAGAAGCCTATGGTCACCAGCACGGCCGATGCCCTACGTGTGATCGCTGCTCGCGACAAAGCGAAGAAGCAGGCAATGGTTAGCTATCAGCGCCACTTCCAACCCGAGTTTCGATACATTCGTGACCGCATTCTGTCTGGCGAAGCCGGGGAGGTGACTTACATCGCGGCGCTTCAATGCCAGGGCTGGAAGAAGGGAACGGTCGGTACTTGGCGGCAAGATCCCGCCCTCAGCGGAGGCGGTCAGTTGAACGACTCCGGGAGCCATCTGGTGGACATCATGCTTTGGACCACGGGCCTCAAGGCGGATTCGGTGAGCGCCAACATCGATTTTCGAGGAACCGAAGTGGATATCGATTCGGCCCTCTCAATTCGTTTCCGTAACGGCGCTTTGGGAACTATCAGCATCATTGGCGATGCTCCCAAATGGCATGAAGACATCACCATTTGGTGCCAACGGATGATGTTCGCCATCCGCCAGGATCAAGGGTTGACCGTTACTCATGCCGATGGGAGCCGATTTAAAGCCGAGCATTTGTCGGGAAGCGGTTCTGCAGACCAGAACTTTATCGAAGCTATCCTTGGCAAGTGCAGCGTGGAGTCGCCATGTGAATGTGGCCTGGAAGTGATTCGGTTAACCGAAGCCGCTTGGAAATCCGCTCAGTCCGACGGCGAATCGGTCAAGATCGATAGCCTAACTTAGACCCATAACTCCTGAACTTTCACAAAAAAATGAAAGTTCATGCCATAATGTGCGCACAGGTATAACTGGCGAGCGACGACATGGCAGATCAGGCGATTTGGAAGACGGAAGGAGCGACGAAGCGCTCCGCCGTGCAAGAAATGTTCGCCGACATCGCTCCCACCTACGATTGCCTGAACTCCGTCATGTCCCTGCGGTTGCACCACCGTTGGCGGTGGCATGCGGTCAAGTTGCTGGATCTAAGACCGGGTGATCACGTGCTCGACGTCTGCTGCGGGACCGGCGACTTCATGAAGCCCTTGAATCAGGCGGTGGGGGACAAGGGAAAGGTTTTCGGGGTTGATTTCTGCCTACCCATGTTGAAGGTGGCCGCCGGGAAGCTGACAACTGGCCTCAGGGACAAACTCTCGCTTGGCGATGCTTGCCAATTACCGGTTCAATCTAGCTCGTTGGATGGTGTCAGCGTGGGCTGGGGGATTCGCAATGTACCGGATATCGACCGCGCGCATCGAGAGCTCTTCCGGGTGTTGAAGTCCGGAGCAAAGTTCGTTAGCTTGGACATGGCCATTCCAAGGAGTGCCTCTGTTAGAATTCCTGCTGCATTCGTCAGCCGTCACGTGCTACCTCGACTGGGAGCCCTGTTCGGGAAATCCAAGGCTTACACCTATCTCCCCAAGAGTACGGAAGGATTCCGCTCGCGAGAGGAGTTAGCGAAATCGATGCAGGAAGCAGGATTTACGAATGTCCAATTTCGCGACTTATTCTTGGGCAATATCTGCATCCACTGGGGGACCAAGCCTTGATGAGTTCGGCATTGATCGATCTGAGTAACGGTTTGGTGCGACCAGAGCTGCTGGCCGAGGTGGCGGAGGAAGTCTCCCGTGTCGAAGAGGAACTGGATCGCCAGATGCATTCCCAAGTGGCCACCGTTAAGAACGTTTCTCACCACACGCTGGACGCCGGCGGCAAGCGACTCCGGCCGGCATTTGTCGCATTGAGCGCCAAGGCCACCGGCCTGCCGTACGACGAAGATCGGTCGCGCAAGATCGGGGCGTGCATGGAGATGATCCATATGGCGACGCTGATCCATGACGACGTGATCGATAACTCCGCCACCCGTCGCGGGAAGGACACGGCAAGCGCGGTGTACGGAAACACTGGGTCGATTTTGGCCGGCGACGTGCTGCTCGCCAAGGCGATGCGAATCCTCGCCGAAGACGGCGATCTCGCCATCATCCGAACGACCAGCCATAGCGTCGTGGAGATGGCGGAAGGTGAGGTCCGCGAGCTGGAAACCCGATTGCAATTCGACTTGACGGAGTCAGCGCACTTGGAGATTCTTCGCCTGAAAACAGCGAGCTTTATCCAGTGTTGCTGCGAAGTCGGAGCTTTGCTCGCCGGAGCCAGAGAAGAGGTGCAAGCCAGCTTACGAGACTACGGGCACCATGTCGGAATGGCGTTCCAAATTATCGACGATCTGTTGGACTATCGGGGCGACAAGGCCAAGACGGGCAAACCGGTGGCAACCGACTTTCGCGAGGGTCAGGCCACCCTTCCGCTGATTTTCCTACGCGAAAAGCTAAGCGAACAAGAGGCGAGCGTGGCCAAGCAGAAGTTTGGGAGCGGAGTGTCGGACGACGAAATCCGAATGATCAGCGATTGGA
>DATFHI010000287.1:0-3609 GCA_035248525.1 Fimbriimonadaceae bacterium
CCGCGCCGCATCCGATTACAATTATTGCGACGGCGAATGCCGCCAGTACCCGCCCCAACATCCCGATAAAGGGTACCGCAATATTACCGGGGGTCCCAAATCCAGGGGTAAAACGGGTGCATGATGGCTCTCGCAGTTGCGGCAGTTTTGGTAGCAGACATTATTCGACCCGATCCGAAGTTGGACCTAATTGCTGATGCAGCCGTTAAGGCCGCTCAGAAGGAATTTCCGAAACTGCAAACAGACCAGATTGGAGTGGCAATTGGGAGAATCGAGCGTTCCCAAGATTCGATCGCGATGGGCGGATTCCAACAGGATAAGGCCCTCTATCCAGCTAGCACAGTAAAGCTTTTCTATTTGGGATACGGAGCGACCTTGATTCAGTCGGGCAAGTTGAAACTGACCCCTGAGTTGGAGCGGGGTTTCACGGATATGATTGTGGACTCAACCAACGACGCCACCGCGTTGGTGCTCGACGCCATCACCGAAACAACCGGCGGCCCCGAACTCTCAGAGTCTGATCTGAAGAAATGGATGGATAAGCGGAATGCGGTAAATCGATGGTTGACCAAGCTTGGGTTCAAGGGGATCAACGCCAATCAAAAAACTTGGAACGAGGGTCCGTATGGTCGCGAGCGACAAGGCTACGGACCGAACTTTGAGAATCGGAACTCCTTGACTCCCGAGTCAGGAATACGAATGATGGGATTAATCGCCCTGCAAAAGTTGGTCCCGACCGAGCGCAATGAATGGATGAAGCATCTGCTGAATCGAAAAATCCCGGCCGATTCGCCGGATGCAGATTTTCAGTCCAAAGCCTTCACCGGGGCGTCTCTGCCCAAAGGTACGAAACTTTGGTCCAAGGCCGGATACACAGATACGGCTCGATTGGATATTGCCTGGTTCCAACTGCCGACTGGCGACGAGTGGATCTACGCGATATTCACAAAAAACCAAAGTAATGAACCCAAATTGATTCCGTTTGTCGCGGAAACGCTCCTGAAGTCCACCCATGCTGAGTTTCGGGCGGAATGGAGAACAGATTCTTTGGAGCGCTAGTTTTGCCAGGAGCTCGGTTTGTGGTTTCGGGAACAGTTCAGGGCGTCGGATTTCGAGCCTTTGTGCGGTCTCTTGCCCAAAGTTTACAGATCAATGGCGCGACGTGGAATACAGCTGCGGGAGATGTGGAGATTCTCGCTCAACACGACCAGGAATCGGCTCTGACGGAGTTCGAACGGAGCCTCCGGAGCGGTCCCGGGCGGGTTCGAGGCGTACATCGGTACGCCCTTTTTGAAATCCAGGAGCCGGGCTTTAAAGTTCTGCCAACTCGTTAAGCCGTCCGGAGAGTTTCGACTTGGCCGGTTACAGCTGTGGCCGATTTGCTCGCCTTATGGATATACATATCCTTATCGGCCGCAACCATGAGGTCGCGCGGAGTTGTGCCATCCCGACCAAGTCTAGCCAAACCAAAGCTGAAGCTGGCACAGCGGTCACCCAACACGGTTGCCTCGCGGAATTTCCAGTTCACCTTGTTCAGGATTGCCTTTGCATCGGCGGGCGAGCGGCCGGGCAGTACAAGCACAAATTCGTCTCCGCCATTCCGGGCGACGATGCCACCCTGAGAGTATCTACGAAGCAGGCGGGCGAGAGACTTGAGAATATGGTCTCCGTATTCGTGGCCATGCTCGTCATTCAACTCTTTGAACTTGTCGCAGTCGATCATCGCGATCGTGAGCGGACTCATGGCTCCAGTGGCCTTTTCAATTGCACGAAGGAGGTACTCGTCGAGGCCGAGCCGGTTCAATGCATTTGTGAGCGCATCGCGCCGCGCCATGGTCGCGTACTTGCGCAGCCGACTTTCAAAGTGCTCGATGAAGGCCATTAATCCGGCCAACACCGTCAACCGCAACGCGGAGTTGAGCATAAGTAGGTCGCTTGTCAAATCTTGAGATCGGAGATCGATCAGAGTGAGGATGCCGCAGGTGGCAATGACGTTGATGTAACCGGCGAGCCGGCCGCCGCGCTTGGCCGCAAGCCACAGCGGAAGGATGTACATCATGCGGAGGCCGACCGGATGTTTTAAGATAAAGTCGACGAGGAAGAGTCCTGAGAGAAGCAGCAATGACTCAAGGCTTGCCCGAATGGCGGGGGTATCCAAATAAAGGTCTCGACACCAAACGAATACATCGAAGATGCGGTCTCCCAAATCCTTTCCGAGCCTGCGATAGCTCTCCTTAAAATCAAAAGTAAAGTCTCCCACAATTCAATCATCGTCAAGTTCACAGAAAGCTTTAGGTTTCTCGAAGGATTTTTGCGAAAATTCCCTGGTAATTTTGCCTGGGTTTCGGATCGGACATAACGGGATGGAAATTCAGGTGGAAAACAGGCGAGATGCCGTTGGAAATCAACGCGCAACCGTGGTCCTGCTACATGGATATGGCGCTGACGAGAACGATCTGTTCGCCTTGGCGGAACTGTTCCCTCGAGACTATGCCGTCTTCTGCCCCCGAGCGCAGTTGCCAACCCCTTGGGGCGGATACGCCTGGTTCGACTTGGATATGCACAACGGGGAGTTCCGCTATAACGACGAACAAGCTCGAATGAGCTCGACATTGTTCGTTGAATATTTGGCTGGATTCGATACTCCGGTGGTTGTGGCGGGATTTAGCCAAGGAGCGATGATTGCCCTGGGGGCAGCAGTGGAAAGTCCGCTTCCTAATGTTGCCGGACTCATTTGCATGAGCGGCGCTTGGCTTCCATGTTTTCAAGCGGAATCCTCTCCCAAGATGCCTTGCCTTTTTACGCATGGCACAAGGGATCAGATCGTTCCCTTCGAATGGGGACGAGACGCATTTCAAAAGCTACAGAATCTGGGAGCGAAAGCGGAGTTTGATCCATTAGCAATGGGTCACGAAATCAGTCCAGAATGTGTGGACCTCGTCGCACTGCGGGCTCGAGATTGGGTTGAGAAATGGCATGAAGGAATACAATAGGCCCAATAAGTGCACGGAAGAACGAATTACGTGCAAATTCCCGTCAAGTTTTTGAAAACCCGAGTTACAATGGTGGCAAGGTGAAACAAGGTAAATCACTCATCAAAATTGGAGCGCTGACGATGGCAACCGTGTTATCGACGATGGCCATTTTGCGGGTGACTGCCAATCCTTCCACTTCCATGAGTTTCCTGAGTGGAGGCGAACAGATTTACTCTGGAAAGGGAGTGGCCAAGCTCGCAGGAATCAGCGCAACGCAAACCTTTGTCAACGTACCGTTGAACTGGGAAGACGCGGTCGCGAGGATTAAGAAGGAAATTCCGACGGCAATCGAGCGACGCGACGGGGATGGACCCTATTTCGTGGTTCCGCAAATGCGAAATGGTCGGGTCCTGCTTACCGAATTCCCCGAACAATCGATCACCGTGCGGCCGGGCCGAGTCATGCGGGTAGGTGCCCGAATGATGGTTAAGGCCGACTCGGGAAGCGAGTGGGCTCACATCCAAATTGAAGATTATCGCCAGCCATCGGCGCTGGAATCAGCGTTCAATTGGTTAGGGGACCGGCTCGGGATTTGACGTTGGTTTATCGGTAAAAGGGCGGCGCCAAAGCGCCG
>DATFHI010000288.1:0-8697 GCA_035248525.1 Fimbriimonadaceae bacterium
CAAACAGGGCGGTTTTGACCAACGGAGAATTGGCGATCGATCGGGCGACGGTTTTGGGGTCCGAGCTGCCTTTAACCCGCACTTCCACAAGCTTGGTAGCTCCTTCACCGTCCCGAGCCACTTGCTTGGCCAGCGAAACACAAACATCGGTCAGAGCTGCCGCGAATGCCGACTCGGAGGGCATGAATTCAGACGCCCCGTTTGCGATTAAGATCGCCATGTCATTGGTCGACGTGTCTCCATCCACCGTCAAGCAGTTGAAGCTCGAATCCATTGCCGTGCGAAACACTGCATCCAAGTCCAAGCCTGATACGTCGGCATCGGTCACGACGTAGGCCAGCATCGTCGCCATGTTGGGAGAGATCATGCCTGAGCCCTTGGCGACTCCGAAAATAAGGGCGTCGCCGCATTGGGCGGATGCGTGCTTCTCCACCAAATCGGTCGTGAGGATCGCATCCATAAAGGGCCTTGGATCGTTGCCCAACTGCTTCGCGGCCAACTCAATCCCTCTTTCCACTTTGGACATATCCAGGAGCTGGCCGATCACCCCCGTCGAGGCAACGGCGATTTCATTTGGCGTCAGCGCAAGGGCGGCGGACGCCAAACTTGCCATGGTAGCGGTGTCCCTAACGCCCTGCTCTCCGGTGCAGCAATTGGCATTCCCGCTGTTGACGACGATCCCATGAATCGCCCCCTGCTGCAGTGCATTTCGGGAATAGTCCACACATGCTGCCCGAACCTCGTTCGTGGTGAAGACTCCCGCGGAATGCGTCGGCAGGTCGCTGACCAAAAGGCCGATATCGTTGCGGCGGTTTTTCAGGCCGCATCGAGCGCCAGCAAACCGGAAGCCACTTGGAATCTGCAGGGAAGCCATGAAACGCTCATTATGCCCGTTAGGGCCAGACTCCATGGATGGGAAGTCCCAATGCCTCAGGAAAACCTGCCATTAGGTTCATGTTTTGAATCGCTTGACCCGCCGCGCCCTTAACCAGATTGTCCGACACCACCGATATCACCGCGAATTGTGTGTGCGAATCCAAGTCGACGTGGATATCGACTCGGTTTGAGCCCAGTACTTGCTTTGTGCTCGGTATTCGGGGGACCGTCCGGACGAAGGTCGAAGTCACGTACTGCGATTGTAAATCCGGGAGCGACGTTCCCGCTCTTAATGGAGCATGAATCGTCGTGTAAATCCCTCGGGACTCCGGAATGAGGTGAGGCGTGAAGCGAATTGGGGTCCCAATCTCCTGTTCGATCTCCGGAATGTGGCGGTGTCCAGTCAAAGCATAGGCTTTGAAGTTGCCGGTCATTTCAGAAAACAGATAATCGGTCTCCATCCGCGATCGACCCGCCCCGCTGACTCCGCTCTTGGAATCCACGACTGGAGTTCCATCCAAAAACTTTAGAATTGGCTTGAGGCCGAGAATCGCGTTTGTCGCGTGGCAACCGGGGTTGGCGACCAACCGTGCGCCCGCAATCTTGGCACGGTCCACCGCTTCGGGCAATCCGTACACCGGTTCGACTGAAACTCCAGGCGCGCACCAAGGCCGCTTGTAAGTGGATTCGTAGACTTCTTTGTTTCTCAACCGGAAATCCGCGGATAAGTCGATCACTTTCGCAGACTGAAGCAGCCTCCCCACATGAGCCATCGCGAATCCCGCTTCCTGTGCGAGAAATACAAAGTCAGCTTCAACCTTGTCGGGGTTAAATTTCTCTAGCACAAGATCCGAAGCGAGCCATGGGCACTCCGAATCCAGCCGTTCGCCGGCTTTTCGCTCGCTGGTGACCAATGTAATTTCCGCTTGCGGATGCATCGACAATAGACGCACAAGTTCAGCCCCACCGTAACCGGTAGCGCCAACGATAGCAACCCGCTTTGAACTGGACATGGAACGCTTAAACGATACCTTTTGAAGCTAAAATCGCAGCATGGTCCCGGTGGTTGTCGCCCTCGGCTCAAACGTTGGAGATTCCTTGGCGAATCTGCGTTCTGCCGTGAAAGAACTTGACCGTGTCCTTCAGGGGATTAGAACCAGCCCCATTTTTCAAACATCGCCCATGTACGTCGAGAATCAACCAGACTTCCTGAATGCGGCGGTATTTGGACTATGCGACCTTGGACCCCTTGCCCTGCTCAACGAGTTGAAATGCATCGAATCCACCATTGGAAGAATTGCGGGAGACCGGTTTGGACCCCGCGAGATCGATCTGGATTTGGTGGCTTACGGAGTACTCCAGTATCGCGGTCCGCGGCTGCAGGTTCCACATCCCCGGTTACCTGAACGACGATTCGTTCTTCTCCCGATGTCCTACGTCGCTCCCGGAATGCGGTTGGGCGACTTTGGTTTGGTCGAAGAGTTGCTCCGGCAAACCGAAAATCAAGCTGACGACGTCGTACCCATCGAACATGCCCTTCTTCCAGTACCAAGCCACGGATAGACAAGGTAATCCCGTTCATGGGACCGTTCAAGCTTCATCAGTGGACGAAGCGACCCGGGGGCTTGCATTGCAGGGTTTCGTTGTGACGGGAATTCGGGATCCTCGGGTTGCTCAAACCTCCGTCCCACCGGTTGCATCCCATCGGCCCACCGAGTCGCCAGCTCCAGTGCGACCCGTTCAACTGAATCCGACCGCGCCCCGGTCGCTCGGCGAGCCAGTTAAAACTCGCTTCAGCAAAGACAGCGACATTTATTTCATCTTCAGCCAGTTGGCGAGCTATTTCCGATCTGGCCTGAGCGCTTCGCAGGCATTTCGCGATATTGGCCAGCAGCAGCAACGAGACGATTTGAGAGATGCCCTGTTGCGAGTCTCGGCCCGAGTGGAGGAGGGAAGCGGCATTGCCGATGTTCTCGCCCTTTATCCGTACTTATTCGCGCCTCATGTGGTGGGAACGGTGCGTGCCGCGGAAACCGGTGGTTACCTGCCCGACGCCTTGGATAGCATCGCTGATCAAGCCGATTCCAGCCGGAAAATGCGTCGGCTTATGGTGTGGCTCGGTTGGTTCGCGATAGGCATCCCTCCCACCATTCCTTTCGGCATTGCTTTGTTTAATGCCGTTCTCAAAAGCTGGGATGTCCAAGAAGCAACCGGTGGAACCGCACCCGTTGCTACAACCGTTGGGCGGGGTTTCATGCAGGAACTGCTGGGCCCTCTTGGAATTTATTCGTTCGTCGTCGGCGCGATATTTCTCTTTATCGCCTTCTATTGGCAGTCGCTCAAGATGAGGCCAACCCGGCATCGTCTGGCGTTGCTGGTACCCACGGTTGGCAAGCGCGCTAGAGCAGAGTCATTCGCCGCTTTCACGTGGAACTTGAGCAACCTTTCCCGCGCGGCAGTTCCGCCTCGACGTGCGTTCACTCTCGCTCTCGCCACCGTGCCCAATGAGGCGATTCGCCACGAACTCGAGGTTCAGGCAAATCGTATGACCGACCAGACCAAGCTGAGTGAGGCTTTAGGGGCAACTAAAATGCTGCCTTTCGAACTCGGCGCAATGGTGCAAACCGGGGAAGTGACGGGCGACGTTTCGGGGCAGTTGCTTAATGGTGCGGCTTCCCAAATGGAGGCCTTTGTTCACGAAGATCGGAGTCTGAAGAGCCGCGTTTATACGTGGATGGCAATTCTATTTTTTTTCGTGGCACCGCTCGTGTTGCTATGGATGTACAGTGGTTTTCTGATTGGGCTGATCCAGAAATTGACGGGTGGATAAGCAATGTCAGCCCCCGAACTCCGTCTAGGATAAAAGATGCCCTCATTCGAATACTCCGCCGTCGATCCTAATGGGCAGCAGACATCGGGCACGGTGCTGGGGTTGTCCCTGGCGGATGCCGCTAAGCAGTTGGCCGATCGAGGGCTAACGGTGGAGAAGATCCACGTGGCTCAATTCCTAGGTGATCCGCTGGCAAAGGAATCTTCGGCCCCTGAGTCAGAAGTCACCGCTAATACAGCGGTTCAGGCGCCTCCGGTGGCCAAACAGGAACTTCGGGAGCCTCCTCCCACCGAACCTCGCTCTTATTTCGCGACTAACGTCATGGGGCCGCTGGTGGGCGGGGTTGGACTAAGCCAGCTGATGTTCTTTTTTCGGCAACTGGGCACCATGCTGGATGCGGGCGTACCCATTGTCCATACGCTCGAGACTCTAGGCAGGCAAACCAGAGACCCTCGGTTGGTTCACGTGATTCAGGAGATGCGCGGGCATGTTATGGAGGGCCGCCCCATCAGCGCGGCTATGCAGCGCTATCCAGAAATCTTTTCACCGCTGTATCTCAGCCTGATTCGCGTCGGCGAGGAAGGCGGATTCATGGCCCAGGCTTGCAAGCAAATTTCTGACTACATCGAGCAGGACATTCGGATTCGGAATCAGTATCGCCGCGCCCTGTTTATGCCCAAGTTGACGGTAATTGGTTCGATTGTGATCATCGGTCTGGCGAACTGGTTTATCAGCACCTTCACCTCCGGGGCAACAATTTGGTCGCCGCTAACGCAGTTATCCACCTGGATCATCCTTGGTCCGGTGCTCGTTGGGCTTTATCTGTTCAACAAGGTCGGTCTTGCGAATCCCCGAGTCCGCTACAACTGGGACGCGTTTCTGCTCAAAATTCCGTATCTGGGGCATACCCTCGAGCAATTCGCGATGGCGAAGTTCGGTCGGGCTTTCGGCGCACTGTATTCGGGAGGCGTGGCGGTGCCGCGTGCCATCGAACTCGCCGCCGATGCCTGCGGGAACGAATACATTCGAGGACAGATCCATCCCGCATCTAGGAACTTGGAATCCGGCGATGCAATTACCGACACGATGCGATCTACAGGCGTCTTCACGCCGCTTGTGATGGACATGATGCACACCGGCGAAACGACGGGAAACCTCGATTCCATGCTAAATAAGGTGTCCGAATACTATGAGGATGAAGCCGAAGTTCGATCCCACCAACTTGGAAAAATCCTCGGCGTGGTGGCGGTAATCATCGTGGCGATCTACGTGCTCATGGTGCTGATTCGCTTTTACACCGGCTATTTCAACGGACTCTTGAACTCGGCAGGCGAGTGAGAATTGGCTAATCATTACGAGGTGTTGGGGCTAAAAAGGGGTAGTAGCGCGCAGGAGATTCGGTCTGCTTACCGTCGCCTGGTCCTGGTTCACCATCCAGATCGATCGAAAGATCCGAAAACTTCGGCCCTGTTCATTAAGATAACGGAAGCCTACGAAGTGCTTACCAATGATGAACGTCGGCAGGAGTACGACCTTCGCTTGAAAGCAGAGGATGAGCGCTGGCAGCAAGCGCAGTCCAACGCAAGGAAATTTTCCAATCCAAGTCCCAAGAAACAAGTCAAACCCACTTCGACCCTGAATGCCGATCTCACGCGACTCGCAAATATGTTTAGCCGGGGCCGAATACAGGAGGCCGAACTATTGGCCCGCCAATTGACAAAATCCGCGCCCCAAGAAGCCTTACCTTACGGAATCCTTGGGGACATTTTGAGAGCCCGGGGAAGTTTGGTCGAAGCGGCGAAAATGTACGCCTACGCCGCGCAATTCGATCCACGGAATCCGCTTTACCACCGTCTGCATGCCGAACTTATCGACGCCGCCAGAACCTCGGACAGTCCGATTCATATTGCCCGGGACAGAGAAGCCAAACCCGGTCCACTGTTGTTCGCTTCGTTCATCGCCTGTGTCGCCGGAGTGTATGTGGTGTTGGGGCGCGAGCAGCCGATGGTGTCAGGAATCTCCGTTATCTCCACGTTCACTCTTGGACTCGTCGGGATCTTGTTCTTTTCTGGAGTTGCGACAGGGGCCGCCTTCTCATTGGGTGGTTGGCTGGATCGCTACGATTCAATTGCCACCAACTCGCTTGGTCGTCGTTCTCCAACTGCTACCCTTGGATTCGTTGCGCTGGTTAATTTTTGGGCCGCAGCATTTCTGTACTTATTTATTGGATTTGCCCAAAGATCGTTTAACTACTCGACGTCACGTATGGTCGGAGTCGTCGCGCTCTTAACTGTGTTCTTCTCCGCCTGTGCGATTCCGAGTTACGCGATCGAGTCGCCCCAAGTTTTGCTTTGGGGCGGTAACTTCATCTACCTTGGCTCCTTGTTGGGCTGGCTGGTAGCCGATGCATTCCGCGAACCTTAGACTCGGCATTCCATAATGGGGCAATGATCGCAATCGTTTTCCCGGGCCAGGGTTCTCAACGGCCAGGGATGGGAAAGGAACTGTTCGACATGCGCCCAGAGTCCCGGGAAGTCTTCTCGCGAGTTCGTCAGGCGACAAATATCGATATAGAGTCGATTTGTTTTCAATCCGATGAAGATACATTGCGAGAGACGCAGAACGCGCAGATGGCCCTTTTCACGGTCGGAGTCGCTACGTATCAATGCCTTCATGCACACCTAAACGGAGTCGTCGACATTTCCGGCTTCGCAGGTCATAGCGTCGGAGAATACGCCGCGCTGGTTGCAGCTGAGGTCCTGTCGGTCGAGGATGGCGCCCAACTCGTCAAAGTCCGCGGCGATTTGATGGCGGCGGCTGGTAAGACCGCTCCGGGCACAATGGCGGCGGTTTTGGGATTGGATGCAAGCGTCGTCGCCGATGTGTTGCAAGGCGTGGATGGAACGGTGGTGATTGCGAATGACAACTGCCCTGGCCAACTGGTGATCAGCGGCGAAGTCGAAGCTATAGCTTCCGCTACAGAGATGCTTTTGAGCTCGGGTGCCAAGCGGGTGCTGCCGCTCAACGTAAGTGGCGCATTTCATAGCCCACTCATGAATGACTCGGCAACAGCGATGCGGAAGGAACTGGACAATGCTCATTTTGCTACGGGTTCAGGACGCGTCTTCAGCAACGTGACGAGCCAACCCGTTATTCAGACCGGCAAATGGCCGGAGCTCTTGGAGCAACAGCTCAAGAGTCCGGTCCGCTGGACAGAGTCTATTCAAAACATGCGCAACGAGGGGATCGACACCTTCATCGAATGCGGCGTTGGCGATGTCCTCACCGGTCTCCTGAAAAGAATCGATCGAGATGCCAGAGGGCTCAAAGTGAACGATCTTAATTCGCTCGAAGAAACCATTGCGGCGATTCGCGCTTGATGGATCCAGTTGCCCGATTAAGGGAAGTGCTGGACCGAGACGTGGTCGAAGCAGCGAAATCGCTCATCGGGTGGCGGTTGGCCAAAGGGGAGTTACTTGCTCGCATTGTCGAAGTGGAGGCGTATCGCTCAGATGATCCCGCCGCCCACTCCTACAAAAAAACGAAGATGAAGAATATGGCCATGTTCGGCCCGAGCGGGCATGCTTACGTTTACTTCAGTTATGGAGTCCACTGGATGCTGAACGTGGTTGGCCATCCTGCGGGAAACGCTGCGGCGATTCTAATCCGAGCCGCAGAGCCAATCGCCGGATTGCAAGCTTTCGAAGCTCGTCGCCCCAAGGCAAGAAGGTTCGAGGGTCTTCTTTCCGGGCCCGGAAAGCTGGCGGCCGCGTTTCAGATCGATAAACAGGATAACGGAGTGGACTTGCTTTACCCTGCCTCATCGGAGAGCCTGCATCTCTTGCCACCCGATCTTCCGGTTGGAGGCATCGTTACTGGCACCAGAATTGGAATCGCCCATGGCAAGGGTCATGACACCCTTTGGCGCTTTGCCGATGAATCTCGAATGACATGGGTCAGCCGCCCGTTGACCTTTATTCAGCCATGAAGTGTCCGGATTTTTCCCAAGCCGAGAATTCCCAGTTATCGATGGCGCCCGGTTCAGGCACCCAGCCGGGAAGAGTGTAGAAGCAGTCTCGCGCAATTGAAACGCAATAGGGCTCATAAAGCCGAAGCCGTTGGTCAAACACCGATTGCCGATCTTTGCGCAAGGTCAAACCCGCTTTGGCGAGCATCGATCGCAATTCGACTTCAGACGATTCGGGAAGTCGGCTAGGAGACTTGAAATCGGGCGCGGCATCCAATAAATAAGCCAGATCGACGATCACATGCCGCCCCATCGCAAACGTTGCGCGGGCCTGGAATCGCAGCTTTGCCGCCCATTCTTCTTCTGTATCGAACCCTATTTCGATCAGCGTGCATGTATCAAGAATCGCGGTCAACGAGCAGAGCCAGGATTGATGGTCGTGTTGGCTGCGGTAGAAGGCGAGGATCGGATAACTCAGATACGCTTCGAGCTGTTTGGAAGACCAGTCTTCCCATTCCTTGAGCAGATAGGGAAGGGAGTCCATGGCCCCCGAAGCGGCATAGCGACGAAGAATTTCGCCTGCTGAGGGCATCGATCCCGCTCGAGAGTCGAGCCGCACTATGAGTTGTTCTCGACTTGAAAAGTGGCCGTAAAGAACGGGGATATATCCGATCATGAGGGCCAAGAACATGAATCCCGTGCCCGCTTCGAAAACGCTGATCCATTGATTCAATGCCGATTTTGGAGTCATGTCGCCATAGCCTAGGGTGAAAAAAGTCTCACCGCTGAAGTAGAGGTAGGTTTCGATCCCTGTTCCTGGAGGCAAACTTCGGAGGCCGAAATGGATGAGCGTAAAGCCAAAAATCATCGCCGCTGCCCAGAGCATGAAAAGCAGAAGCAATGTAATCGGCGCGTATGCGGAAAGCAACGCGAGCCGCAAGGGACCGTCTCTTAACGCCTTTGCGAATACCTGCCATACGTTCCAGCTCACGTTATAGAAGAGTCCGGAAAAGCTAATCCGACG
>DATFHI010000289.1:0-6120 GCA_035248525.1 Fimbriimonadaceae bacterium
GGCTTGCCCAGTTCTCATTCGCCACGTGGACATGATCGTCGATGCACGCCGGTTTCTGGTTGCGGAGGGAAGGCTTTCCGGAACGGCAGCAACCATGTTGCGACAGGTTGCTTCAACCAGTCACGCGTGGGGTCAACCGGCTGAAGACCGCGAAAAGTGGATGGAGGGGATGGAAATCCCCTTATGCCGAGATGGGGTCGAGTTCGAATACCTGTTTTGGGTTGGATGTGCGGGCGCAACCGATCCCGGTGCGATGAAGACCACCAAATCAGTGGCATCCCTGCTGAAAAAAGCGGGGGTGAAATTTGCCTGCCTGGGACGCGAGGAGGCCTGTACGGGAGACCCGGCAAGAAGGGTTGGCGAAGAGTTCCTATTTCAGGAAAAGGCGATGGGAAATATAGCCACTTTCGAGCGGTATGGGGTCAAAAAAGTAGTGACGGCTTGTCCCCACTGCATGAACACCTTCAAAAACGAATACGGCCAATTCGAGGGCAAATTGGAGGTTTACCATCACACCCAGCTACTCCAACAGCTGATTTCCAAAGGCGCGCTGATGGCGGCAAAGCCAAACCGGGCTGGGGTAACGCTCCACGATCCCTGCTATTTGGGTCGAGTCAACAATGAAGCGGATGCGCCGCGCGCACTTTTGGGAGCCATTACGGACTTGAACTCCATCCCGCACGTTCCTTCTCCAGACTCCTCTTCCCTAAACGAGCCTCCGCATTACGGTCGAAAAACCTTATGTTGCGGAGCGGGCGGCGGTCGAATGTGGATGGACGAACCCCCCGAGCAGCGACCAGCTTCCCGACGGGCTCAGGAACTTGTGGACACCGGAGCGGATACGGTCGCCCTGGCGTGCCCGTTCTGCCGGATCATGCTCGACGCTTCCATCAAGCAGGTAACGGAGAAGGAGATCCGCTTAGTGGATCTGGCAGAAATGCTGGATGAAGCGAATCCCAGCGCGACTCCATGATCGTCAACGTCGGGATCGATATCGTAGAGGTCGCCCGGATTGCTGAAGCGGCGCAAAAGCCAGGCTTCGTCGAGAGAATCCTGACCGTCCGGGAACGCGAAGTTATCCGCACACCCCTACGCATTGCCGGAAGGTGGGCGGCGAAGGAAGCGATCGCCAAAGCTGTTGGACTGCATCTAAGCTGGCACGACGTGGAGATCCTTCCCGCCGACGATGGTAAACCCGTCGTTGAAATCCATCACGCGGATTGGAATACCCAGGCATTCAGAATCCACGTCTCCATTACCCATGAAAAAGGGCATGCCGCTGCGGTAGCCGTGCTTGAAAATCGGGCGATGGATAGCCTTTAAGCAGCTACTTTGAGTGCGGGGGCACGTCGACGTTTTTCAATTCGGAACTGTCCGGAAAGCTCGTTCAACTCCTCCGCAAGCTTGCGCAAGTGCTGAGCGGATGAGGCAACTTCCTCGAATTGAACGGATTGGCCCTCTACAGCCGCGGAAACGGTTCTCGCGGATGCGGACACTTCTTCGGTCGAGGCGCTCATTTGCTGGGCGCTCGCGGCGGTCTCTTCACTGATCTCGGCGGCAGAGCAAATCGCCTCGGCAACAACCTTGGCGCCGGTCATCATTTCCTCGATCGCCTCAGCGTTGCTGATTGCGATGTTCCGGACAGTTCCAACTGCTTGCAGGATTTGGCTGATAGCGGCTCCCGCTTCCGCACTGGTTGCAGTGCCAAGCGTGACCTCGTGACTGGTGGCCCCCATCGCGGTCACGGCATGGTCCACTCCCGCTCGGACGCTGTCGATGAGCGCGGCAATTTCCTTCGTGGCGTTGGAAGAGCGCTCCGCGAGCTTGCGCACTTCATCCGCGACTACGGCGAAACCTTTGCCCTGTTCTCCGGCGCGAGCTGCTTCAATCGCCGCATTTAAGGCAAGCAAGTTCGTCTGCTGGGCGATATCTTCAATGGTTTGGACGATGAGACCAATCTGAAGTCCCTTTTCACCCAGCCCTTTCACGGCCAGGGACGATGCGGCAACTTGATCTTGAATGCGACTCATGGACTCCACGGTACGCTCGACCGCTTGGCCGCCGCTTGCGGCAGTATCCGACGCGCGTACGGTCGCTTCCTCCTGGCGATTTCCGCCCTCTTGGACTTCGCAGATCGAGGATTGAAGTCGTTCCATTGCCATTGCGGCTTGACTCGAAGAGCGAGCGAGATATTCGGCGCCCTGAGCGATTTGCGCCGCGCCCTTGGCGGCTTCGTCGCTGGCTCCCGAAACATGCACCATCGTGTTCGCGATCGATGTGGCGGCGGCCCCGGTCTCTTCCGCCACCCGGTCGAGTTGGGCGCTGGTCGAGGCGACCATTTCAGAATTCTGCTGAAGGGTTCCAATCAGGCCGGACAGGTTCAGACGAGTTCGTTCGTAAGCGTCTATGCAGGCCTGCACTTTGGAGAGCATCCGATTGAAGACTGCGGACATATCTCCAATCTCGTCGTGGGTGATGTCTTGGATAGGTTCAGTGGTCGACACCACGCCATGGGTGAGGTCCCCTGACTCCATTTTGGTAATGGCCATTTCCAACTCCGCCATACAGTGAGCTTCCAGACTTTCCAGCCGCTGGCTCAAGTCATTCACCGGACGCTTGATCGAGCGTGAAACGAGCCAACTCACGAAGCAACCGATCGCTACGCTCAACCCGAGCAGGATCATCAAAAATTCATTTCCGCGGTACGCCGATTTCAGGCTAGCGTAGACGGCTTGAGTCGCCTCGCTTTGGTGGAATTGGCGCATGGCGCGAAGCACCGGAAACAGTTGCCTTTCAAAAATGGATGAGGAGCGCTGAATGTATTGGCTTCGGATAGAAAGATTGCGATCCCCCGTGGAGAAGCGAGTTCTGACCTTGGAAAACTCTTGAAGCAAGAGTTCGCGAGCTTGGATGAGCTTCTCGAAGTTCCTTCTGTCCGCATCCTCGACGATCATTTTCTCGTAATCGCGAAGGTAATTCGAGGCGGCGGTCCGCTCCTTGTCGATCTTGTCGGTCAAGGCGCGGGCGTGCTCAGTGGAAAAGGTGCTGGCGAGCTCCGCTTCGTGCATCCGGAGTTGCATCTCAACCTGGGCATAGTCGCTGAGCGTTACCAACCCCGGCAGAGCCCGATCTTGGATTCGGTTGCTCGACTCTTCCACGCTGGAAAAACCCATGGACCCAGCTAGTCCCATGAGCCCGGAGAGACCAATGCAGAGTCCAAAGCCGACTCCCAGCTTTCTCAATATGGGGAGATTTCGAAACCAGTTCATTTGGCGCCAATGTAATCTTCGGCACCCTGGTGGAATTGCTGGAGCGGCGCATGCAATTTGGGCCCGGATAAGTCAGGTTGGCTCGGTACAATCGGACTTCGATGTCCAACTATGTGGCAAGCGTCGGTATGGAAGTCCATGCCGAATTGAGCACCGAGTCCAAGATGTTTTGCCGCTGCCCGGTAGCTTTTGGCGGCGAGCCGAATACCCGGACATGCCCAGTTTGCCTTGGACTCCCCGGCACGTTGCCCGTCCCAAACCGAAAGGCGATCGAATTCGTATTACGCACCGCCCTCGCGCTAAATTGCACGATCGCGATGCGTAGCATATTTCATCGCAAAAACTACTTCTATCCCGACTTGCCCAAAGGCTATCAGGTGTCCCAATACGGTGAGACCAATCCGCTTGGTTACGACGGTTATCTCGAGATTCCCCAGAAGGACGGCTCGATAAAAGAGGTGAAGATCCGCCGTGTTCATTTGGAAGAGGACACGGGCAAGCTGATGCACCTGCCCTCGGGCGGCAGTGGAGTGGACTACAACCGCGCGGGAGTTCCACTCATGGAGATCGTGACGGAGTTTCCGCCCGACATCACCAATCCTGACGAGGCCAAGGATTATTTGCAGCAGTTGCGGCAGACGCTGCTGTATCTCGGGGTTTGTAACGGAAAAATGGAAGAGGGTTCGTTACGCTGCGAGCCGAACATCTCGGTCCGGTTGCCGGATTCGGACCAATACGGGACCAAAACCGAGTTAAAGAACCTCAACTCCTTTCGGAGCGTTCAACTGGGCGTGCAGTTCGAGGTTCGACGGCAGGTTGCCCTAATCGAGCAGGGTGAACGGGTTGCCCAGGAGACTCGGGGTTGGAATGAGGAAAAGCAAGCTAGCTACTTGATGCGGGTCAAGGAGCAGGAGAACGACTACCGTTACTTCCCTGATCCCGATCTCGTGCCGATGGAGTTCGACGAGGAGTACATCGAGGGCTTGAGAAATAGCCTCCCTGAACTACCTCTAGCAAAATTCCGAAGGTATCAAGCGGACTTTGGAATGAGCGCCCAGCATGCGGCGGTCATCTGCGACGATCTCGATAAGGCGCGGTTTTTCGAAGCCGCGATCGCGGCGGGTGGTGAACCTCAGGCCATCAACAATTGGCTCACCGGCGACTTCGCCAAGCTTTTGAATGACCGCGGGATCACTCCAACAGAGTCGAAAATCACTCCAGAACATCTTGTAGACCTAACGAAGCTGGTGGCAACCGGCAAAATATCGGGGAAGATGGCGAAAGATCTGTTTTCGAAGTCATTCGAAAGCGGAACCTTGCCTTCTAAGCTCGCGGCGGAATCGGACAGCGCGCAAATTTCGGATGAAGGAGCAATTCGCGCCATCGCTTTAGAAGTAATAAAGAATAATCCGGATGTGGTCGCCAAGTACCAAGCCGGCCAAGTGAACGTTAAGGGCTTCTTGGTCGGTCAAGTGATGAAAGGGAGCGGTGGACGGGCGAATCCTGAACTTGCCCAGAAAATGATCGCAGAGGAACTGGAAAAAGTATGAGACGCCTCATCGCAATTTGTCTCGGATTGACAATTGCCGGACTCTGCTTCGCCGACCAGACCCAAAAAGCGTCCCGCGTCGATGCAATTTGGAATCATGCCGTCGACCGGATCAATGGCCAAACCGACATCTGGTTCGACGATGGAGACTTTCCGCGGGTCATCAATCTGTGCCGAATCATGTATGCCCTGTATCCGTCGGACTTTGAAATCGCCACCAACCTTGGCTGGATGCTGGAGAACATCGAGAAGTACGACGAAGCGCTGGCGGTGTATGTGAAATTCCGCACGGAGAATCCGAAAGATCCCGACGCCGCTTGGCCCGAGGCCAACTTTTACTACATGCGTCGGGCATTCCAGAAGATTCCCGCCATTCTCGAGCCCAGCATCAAGATGACGGTCAAACCCCACGCAAACAACTACCGAACTTTGGCCCACGCTTATGAGCGGATGAATCAGCTTCAAGACTCTAAGCGGGTTTGGCAGGCGATGCTGCTGGTGTATCCCAAAGATCTTCCCGCGAAAAACAACTTAGAGCGGGTGGAAAAGAAGCTTCGCGGCGGCGGAGCTTAAAAATCCACTGAGGGAGATTAGCGAGCTTCAGGGGCAAAGCCCAAAGGAGCACTCTCAAGATCAAAATGGCCCGTTTGGAGGTATCATTTTCCTCCATCTGGGGAGTTGCCCGAGTGGCCAATGGGAACAGACTGTAAATCTGTCGGCAAATGCCTTCGGAGGTTCGAATCCTCCACTCCCCACCAGATTTGGCGTTGGATTGCGATTGCGGTCGCGCTCCGCATATGCGGATACAATCGAAACGTCATCTAACACAGGGCCTTCGTAGCTCAGCGGCAGAGCATTCCCTTGGTAAGGGAAAGGTCACGAGTTCAATTCTCGTCGAAGGCTCCAGTTTTTATTTCTTCTCTGCAACTCTTCCTGAGGTAAACCCTAACAAATCATGAAGCTTCATTCCATTGCCCTGGTTGCACTGTCGGCAGCCCTGTTCACTAGCGTGTTCGCCCAAAAGAAACCGCTGGAGCCTTCGGTTTACGATTCATGGAAATCGATCCAAGGGACGAAATTATCAAATGATGGGAATTGGCTCTCCTACCGCTTGGTCCCACAAGAGGGCGATGCTGTTCAGTGGATAAAGGCGCTTGGCGGCGGCAAAGACGTTACCGTCGAGCGGGGAAATCTCGCGTTAGCCCAAGATTCCAAGTATGCGGTCGGGATGATTGTGCCAAAGCTGGAGGACACCAAGAAGGCTCAGCGGGAAAAGAAAAAGCCCGAAGATATGCCCAAGAG
>DATFHI010000290.1:0-5435 GCA_035248525.1 Fimbriimonadaceae bacterium
ATGATTGGCGCGAGGTCGACTTGCGTTTCAGACTTCGTATCCGCATCGATAAGCCAGGTTTCGTAGTCATCGAGCTTGTCACCGGGCTGGTCATACATCCGCTCTTCCAACAACGCGCGGGAGCTGCCTGCAACTGCCGATTTCAAGAGGTAAACGAGCCGGTGCTCACCTGGGAGGAGTCGGAAGGCGAAGACTTTATCTGACCCCGGAGCCAGAGTGGCCCGGGCGTAACTGCCCTTCTGAGAAATTGTTGTCCAGTTTTCACCTTGGCGTATCTGGACTTGTCCATCCACCACGCGCACCCGCTCTGCGCCTTGGTTGCTACGTTGCCAAGTGCCAAGCGAGGGAGCGGGGAATTCGGGGTTGGGTTCCAGTTCAGTTTCGGTTTGAATGACGCTCTCTGGTGAAAAGGTGTCTCCCTTAACGATCGAGCCGTCAGTGGGGTTGTAACCGAACGATTCGTTTTGAACTCGGAATCCGATGAGGCCGTCAGAACGGAACGATATCGCATCAAACGGCAGGCCTCGCGCATCCACTTCTCGACCCAGAGTCGATGACAACGCCTTCGCGAGCTTCGCGTGGTCGAAAGCTGGCTCGCGTTTTCCAGTCTTGGAATCGACCCGGATGAACTGCTTGACTCCGTCTGGCGAGTCTTCCCGGAACCAAAGGGCCTTTCCACCTTCGATCCACCCGAGGGTCAAGGACACATTGAATGTTGCATCAGCCGCACGCGTTTGAAATTCATTGGCGCGCGTGTAGGCATCTTTGAGCTCCTGTTGAGTGGGCTTAAAGGTCGACTGCCCAGGGGCAGACGTGGCGATTAGAGCGACCGCAAATACCGCCAAGAACGAGCGTGTCATGCCGCGATTCTATCCCCTTTTTTTCGCTTACCGTGGCTTCCGCAATTGACTGCAACGTCGCTGCAGTTTTCGCGTCGATCCCCTCAGGTCTCCACTTGGTTAGTTGGACTTTGGAATCGACTATCCACAGGGCGATCGTGCAGGAGGCGAGATAGGCTCCGGTGATGGAACTGTGGTTACCATCCAAAGACCACATGTTGGCGCCTGGATTCCGGGCAAGGTAACGGTCGAAAGCCACAGGAATCGCGATCACGGGAGTGGACGTGGATTTCCCGATTCCACGGTATTGGTTCATGATCCAGTCGGATTCGTTCCAACCCTTTCTCGGCCACTCGGCGAAGTAACCCACCTTTATGCCTTTGGTATTGGCCAGCTTCGCAAGTTCAACCGACCCAGAATGGTCGTACTCATAACGGTGTGAACTGCTGAGCTTCGCCCCTTGCAATACAAGGACATTCCAACGGCCGGACATGATCTCAGTCCTCACATACTGGTTCCGCGCAAAGTCCTCCAGAAAACCAGCGGTCCGCATTCCAGTTTTAATCTGTAGCTTTCCGGGGGATTCCAAGAGCCGACCAACCATTTCCGGCACATTGAAATTTGCCGTATGGCTATTGCCGAGGAACAGGATATTGAGGGTTTTAGGCGCAAGAAGCGTAGCGAGAACAATCGATGACAGCATCGCACCAAACTACGCAGTTGGAACGCAAAGTAGTTTCTTACTTGGCGTAGCTAATAACGCTAAGCGAGATTTTGCTGCCGTTGCCTTCTGGCTCCACGTGCACACGAACGAAATTGCCTCGATTGGTGCGACCAAATACTTCGCGATGATCTCCATCGCTGGTTGACTTGGCGCCCAACTTAGATTCGTAAAACGCGATGACTTTGCTGGGCGCATCAGCGGACTGGCGTGTCAGTTCGAATCGAATCTCATCCGGGGCGAGAGTGTTGCTAACCAACTTTTTGTTGTCGACAACTTTTGCTCCCGGGTATTCCGGCAAGTCCAATAGCGCTTTGACTTCAGCGTCAGTTGCCGCGAGCCTCTCTGCAGTCTCTGAAAACGACGGCTGCTCGCTCGGCTTCATTCGTTCCGGCGGGGTTTGATCCGGCCCAGAACTGCACGAAATCACAAAGATCGCCGAAGCTACGAGGAGAAGGATTTTCGCCACACGAGGAGTTTACTCGTGTGGCCAAAATGCTAGGGAGGCGGGACCTGGCCGCCCCCGCCACCGCCATTGCCCCACGATTTTCGAAGCTGGGCAAGTTGCTGCTCGACTCGGTCGCGGAAACTCCCTGGAAGTTGCTCATAGGGGCCATATGGTCGGTTAGTCGGGGTGTTGTCCTCTAACTCTCGGGCGAAGGTGGCTTGGGGAGTTAGATGGAACTGGAACGATATCGTGCGCTTGGTGGCCAACCGGAATTTGTCGTATTGCGTAGTCTGGCCAAATGAAGCTAGCTCTGGTCTCTCTACTCGCAGTCTTTCAAATGCGAGAGCTTCCGCCGTCAGGAATGCTCCGCCGGAGATCTCCGGCGCCGTGGCTTGGACAGCTTCCCTGGTATCCATGTTGATTTCCAGGAATCCATCGCGAGGCAAGCCGTTGGGCAAAACGATAGTTCGTTCATTAGGAATCGAATCTCCACCCCCGACCGTGAACGTTCTTGTCTTTTGTTGGGGCTCTGGGTTTGGCTGTGAAATCATGGGACCGTCGAATGAATTGAAGATCTGGTCGGTGATGAGGGCCGACTGGAATTGGCTGAGGGTATTCAGCGGAATTCGGCCCCTCTGCTGCATCGTCTGCCGTTGGCCAGTGGATAGGCTTCCATAAAAGCGAAGCATTTGCCACCCGCCGTTGTAGCTGAATTGGCTAAGACCCTCTTCTGCCGCACTGCCGTTGATTAATCGCAGGTAGGCATCGTCGATTTCAAACATCCGCGGCTCTTTCTCTTGCGCCATTGCAAGTGTCGCCCAGTCGTCCAAACTCAGGAAGGCCTTAGAATCGAGGAGCTTCAATGTGCCGCCGAGAGCCTTACGGTTGACCATTCGTTCTCGAGCGGTGCTGGGGGCTTTGGGAGAAGCCAGAAGCCATCCGTTGGCATCAGTGATATCCAAGTTTGCTTGAGTCCTCGCCGCCTGGATAAATGCGCTTGGCGTTGTTCCGCCGTTGCCGACGATCTGATTCAGTTGAATAAAAGCGGAGTCGGGCAAATAGGCCACGAGATTCGAGTTCTTGATTTTCGCGGCGCTGGTAAAGGCTTCGCCCGGTGCAAAGGACATCGGGTCGTACAACTCTGGCTGAAGCAGCTTGGCGCGCAGTTCGTCGCTAATCGGGGGCGACTTGGACAGCCCTCCACCAGAAACTTTGAAGGTCGAAGTGCCGCTCGAACCGACGGCAACGGCAAGCTTCGTCATCGTCCTTCCGCCGGCCATTCCCCCCGAAATTTGAGTAAGGGCTTTAGAAAGCTCTTTCGACAAATCGGATAATTCGATCGACTTCTCTTCGGCGGGTTGAGGAGCAGTTTGAGGCGCCTGCCGATTCGCGGGCGGACCAACGAAGAACTGTCCGCTGGCGAGGGTCTTACCGTTGGGATCGGCAACGATGAGCGAGACCAATACATTGGAGCCGCCAAATGAAGGCTGGTTAATCAAAAGCGCATAGCCGACGCCGAGACTGAAATCTCCGTCTCCCGCTTGATCCGCGCCGAAACCGTTAATAATAACTCGGCGGTTTTCATTCTGCGGAGGAGTGTTTCGTTGACTGACCTCTCGGTAGATCTGTGCATCCCGAACAAATTGCCGTACGATTTGATTCGAACCGTTGGGCATTGCCATTTGCATTCGCGTGGGCGTCAACGAGAACACATTTCGCTTGCCGCTTACGAGTGATGCCACCTGCTTGTCGTTCATCCTCGACAGAATGCTCGCGATTGCCCGCGCCGACGGGGTTAGGGAAGCGACGTTGGCCATGTCGCCCTTGAAAGAAACAACTCCACCATTTGTCGCCCGGCTGACCTGTTCATTAATTTTGTGCTGTGCGTCGACCAACTTCTTGGCCGCGTTATCGTTGAATTGACCAGCAGCCTGTTGCTCTTTGACGGTGTTGGCCAAACTCGCTCTAAAGTCCGCGATTTTGGCCCCAATCTCCGCTCGCTCATCGGCGGCGGCATAGTTTGAACCCCGATACAAAACCCAACCTGAACCTTCGTTCCTCCACTCGCCATGAATGGTCTGGGCGATTTTTGTCATCGCCTCGTTTACGGTTACGCCGTGCAACCTCAGGGCGAGAACATCATTGGCAACCGGACCCGAAGCAACCAGGGAAGTGCCGCAGGCCTTCGACAGGGCCTCAAAGAGCCGCTTTGCCGGCGCGGCCGGCGCTTCGAAATCGAATTTTGCAGTCGATTCTTGGCCAATCGAGATGACGGTCAGAGCAGAAAAGGCGAGTAGGAGGGTTTTTCTAAGCATGTCAATTCAGCGATTAGAAATCTATTGTTCAATACATTTTCAAAATGTGAGTCAGTTCCGCAAGGTAAGAAAGACCTGTGGACTTTATTGTCGATCAGTCCGAGCGGTTGGACAAGTTTCTTGCCCGGATACTACCGGAACACAGCCGCACCAAGTTGGCCAAGCTAATCGCTCTGGGTGAGGTCAAGGTCGATGGAGTTTCCGAAAAAGCCTCTTTCAAGTTGAATGAAGGAATGAAAGTGTCGCTCGATGCGCCAGCGGAGAGCGCCGCCCATAACCTGGAGCCCGCGGCAATCGACCTGGATATTATCTACGAAGACGAGTTTCTATTGGTCGTCAATAAACCGCGAGGCTTGGCTTCTCACCCCGCCGTATCGTTGAAAGAAGCGTCGTTGGTGAACGCCTTGCTGGCTCGGTCGCATTCGCTCAGCCGGGCCGGCGGCGACTTTAGACCGGGGATTGTGCACCGGTTGGACAAAGACACCACCGGGCTAATGGTTGTGGCAAAAACCGATGCCGCCCACGTAGCCTTGGCCAAGCAAATCGAAGGCAAGGAGGCAGAACGGCGATACTTCGCGATTGTGGCGGGCGATGTCGTCCAAGAGAAATTCAGGATCGATGCCCCAATTGCCCGCGACAAGCGGAACCGGTTGAAAATGGCCGTCGATCCTCATGGTAAACCGGCGGCGACGCTTGTTTCCCGGATTGCCCGATTGGATTCCGGTTGGCTGTTGGCGATTAAATTGGAAACCGGTCGCACCCATCAAATTCGCGTTCACCTGAGCAGCTTGGGAATGCCGGTTCTCGGCGATCGCATTTACGCCCCGAAGGCGTATCAAACCGGGCCCCTTCAACTCCACGCCGCTTATCTCAAATTCAGGCATCCTGTATCTGGCGAAACAGTGGAATGCTATGCAAAACCGCCCGACGACTTCCTTGGCCAAGAACTCGCGAAGCAGGATAGTCTTACAACCATCTAGAAAGGGTCCACAAATCAACATGGGAAGAACGATTCACTTCAACGGTGGCGAACGGGAGTTCGAAGGATACTTGGCGGAAGCCCTCCAGCCCGGCCCAGGGGTCATTGTCATCCAGGAGTGGTGGGGGCTGGT
>DATFHI010000291.1:0-6686 GCA_035248525.1 Fimbriimonadaceae bacterium
GACACGGCTAACCTTGTCGACAATTGGAAGAAGCTTGGAACCAACTATTTCAACCTTGGCGGTCTGATCGGAACCCTCCTAACCATTCCAATTGCCAAGTCGTTAGGGCGCAAAAAATTGTTCCTAATTTACTTTTTGGTATCTGCCGCTTCGATCATGGGCACGTTTGGACTGGATTTGAGCCCTCACGATCGACTCTACGGATACTTCTTCATTGGCCTGTCAGTATTTGGCGTCTTTGGAGCATTCCCCTTCTACCTGCCGGAACTCTTTCCGACAAGGTTGCGCGGAACCGGGGCCGGGTTTTGCTACAACTCGGGCAGGTTCATCGCGGCCGCGGGACCGTTCATTGTCTCGTCGATTGCCGCTCTGGGCGCGAATACGCTCACGACGGCAATTAACGTCCTGTTTTGGGTTGGAGTTGTGCCGATTGCGGGGATGGCCCTATTGCCGTGGGTGATCGAAACGAAGGGTCAGGCGCTTGCTGATTAAAGATTCGTTGCCCACGCGGTTTGGAGCTGGTCGAAGGTCAGCGACTTGGCGTGAAAATCTCCAAAAAGGGTGTTGTACCGGTAAGCCCGGATTAAGCTGAAGTAATCCTGGAACGAATCGTTCGGCCGCAAGGCTCGCTCCGGTACATGCCAATGCCCGGCCCCGTCGAACAGCACATTGATGTTGGCAGGCAGTTCGAACGAGGTTTGGGTGAAGTAGCGGAAAGCGATTTCAGTCCGGAAGAAATAGCTGCTTTGGTAAGTTTTGAACATGCTTGGGGCGGTTAGGAACGGTTCCGGGAAATGATTGTCCAACACTTGGGTGCCGGTGTCCGACGGGCACATGAAGACATCTTTGTTCTTTAAGTAAGGCTGTAGAACTTCGGACATCAGCGGCATGTAGGGGATTCGGTTGCGGAAGTCCGGGTTGAAATCCCAAATCTGCGGCGCGAATTTGTCGGAGGCGTCGAGGGCGTGCGGGAAGACGTCATCGTAATCGCCCATGTAAATGACAATCGCTTTCCCAATCTGATTGAGGTTGCTCAAACACGCCGTTTTCTTCGCGGCTGCTTTGGCTCGGGCAAAGACGGGGAAGAGAATGGCGGCCAGGATTGCAATAATCGCAATCACCACCAACAGTTCGATGAGCGTAAATGCTCGCCTCATACGTCTATGGTACGCGAACTACGTGCGGATTCGCGTCCATTCCGACTAAGTTGCAGACCCATATCCGTAGATTGGCGGCCGCTGAATCTGCCATAATTGGAACTTGCGCCGAAGCTTCGGCGCGTGAGGCATCCCCATTGGCAAAAGCTGCAGAACTCAAGCCTGAAGAAAAATTTGCTCGGTCGTACGTGGACCGATTGATTCTCGAGAAGTTAACCGAAATGGAGGCGGCCGTCAAGATTTCCGAACTTGCGGACAAGCTCTCCAAAGAGGGAATTGGACTTGCGGCAGTAAGATCCTTACTCGCAAGCAATCCAGACGTTTTCGCATATTCCGAGCGACGCTGGATCCCGGCTTCCCGGCTGACCGGTATCGGCCGACCGATGAACGAACAGTTGGCAATCGTGCTCCACGGTTTCGGTGGACCCATGCCGTTGAATCTTGTTGTCGCCGAACTGTCCAGACTCCGCAGAGCCGACGAGACTGAGGTTGAGATTCAAGTTCAGCGCGTTGTTTCCGCCGATCCCCGGTTCGTTCTGGATTCCCGAAACAACTTGTCCTTAACCAAATGGGGATTCGTCGCTGGGGACGAGAAGATCGACCGTGCGCTCGACCTAAACGGCGTATCGCGTGACGCTTTTGACGCGGCCAGTAAAAAATTGGACAAAGTGGACTGGGCATCTGATAGCGCTTATGCCGAAGCGCTGAAAATTGCCGCTCCCATTAGCTTGAAGTTGCTTGGAGCGGTTGCTTGGTCCAAGTTGAATCCAGAGAATCCAAAGTCGGTACATGAATTCGACCCGCGTGAGGAGTACGCCAAAGCCGTCACGGTGGATGGTTATGTATTCGCGCCGGACGGCATGATCCACGCCGCAGAAGACACGAAGAAGTGGGTTAGCACCGCGATTAAATTGGCCGACAAGCTTGCTCCGACGGTGGAATTGGATGACGCCGCGCCGATTGAAGTGAAGTCGGAAGATGTCGACAAGCTGATTAAGCGGATTCTGGGCTCCGACGCTTCGACGACCGGCACAAAGCTGCTCGAAGAGGTTTACGAGATCACGCCGAGCAACAAGACGTTCCCGGATGACATGTCCAACTTGATGGGCTCTTTGAGGGCCGATTCCCGAATCCAGTGGGTCGGCGGCGACCGCCTTCGCAAGGCCGGCGATGTTCCGGACTTCATCAATGAAGTTCCCGAACCCTTCAAGTTCGTTCAAAGCGAAATTAAGGACGAGGACGGAGAGTTAGTGGACGTCGAACTTACCGACGATGGACTGAGCTCCTCGCTTCGAAAGCTGCTGTCTCACCCATTGGCCACCGACGTCTTGGATGAAGACATCCTGCCGGCGCCAAAGTCGATGCCGGAAAGCGTGCGACTTGTATTAAAGTCCATTCACCGCGAGCTCGGTACGTTCCCACTCTGTCAGTTGCCCACTAACTGGCTGGATGCGGAACCGGCGATCCAAGAGTTAATTTTCATTGATCAGAACGGTAAGGAACTCCAGGTCTGGGTAAATCAGGATGCACGCCTGATGTTTGGCCTGATCGAATGGTGGTTCGATCAGCCGATCGAAAGCGGCGCGGTCTTCACCCTTACCAAGACACCACGACCCAACGTTCTCGAATTCGCTTGGATGGACCAGCCGGACCCGGTTGTTTACATCAGTACCCAGCGAATGGAAGAGCTCCGACAAATTGGCGCTCGAACTGAGAACATGTCGACCCTCGACATTCTGGTCGAAGTCATGGCGCACTGGCCGAAGGGCGCAGATTATTTGACAATCCTCGCCGAGGTAAACGTAGTTCGTCGGTCTTCTCGACGCCTGGTCGCCTCACTGCTGAGCAGCTACCAGTGCTTCTATCAGCGGTCCGGTTCACCGGTCTGGCACTATGACGCGAAGAAGCTCGATCAAGGATTCGACAAGACCAAGCGGAAGTTCGTAAAGAAGTAATCCAGTAGGGCGGAGGGGCACGTTCCACTCCGTCCTCTGCAACTCCAGGTATAATCTCCCACTCTATCCATGGCAAATAAGAAATCATCCAAGAAGGATCTGCGCAGAACCGCGAAGCGAACCGTGCGCAACAAGGGCGCGCGAACGGCGTTGAAGACGTTCGTCAAGAAGGTTAAGCAGTCCGACGGAACCTCTGTAACGGCGAACCTGACCGCCGCGGTCAAGGCGCTCGACAAGGCAGCGCAGCGGGGAATCATTCACAAGAATGCCGCGGCTCGGCGCAAATCGCGAGCAGCAAAGGCCGCCAACAAGGTTCAAGAAGCCACCGCTAAGTAGATTTACAAAAGCAAGCGGGCTTGAGGATTTGCCTCAAGCCCGCTTTGTTGTGTCTCGACCTACTTGATCGAAACCAATTCGACTTCAAATACAAGCGTCGCATTGGGCGGAATGACTCCACCAGCGCCTCGCGCTCCATATCCAAACTCCGGCGGAATAGTTGCCCTGCGTTTACCACCCGGCTTCATACCCAGCACCATCATGTCGAAACCCTTGATGACTTGCCCCGCCCCGAGCTTAAAGCTGAAGGTGCTGTTTCGGTCGTAGCTACTATCGAACTGTTTGCCGTCGGGAAATGTCCCGCGGTAGTGCATTTCGACCGTGTCACCATCCTTCGCTTCGGGTCCCTCGCCGGCCTGGATCTCTTCGATCGAAATCATTTGATGACCGCCGGAGTGGCCAGTTTCACCAATTCAACTTCAAAAATGAGAGTTGCATTGGGGGCGATCACCGGTGGGCGACCTTCTTTTCCATAAGCGAACTCGCCGGGAACGGTGAATTGCCGCTTCTCGCCCTGCTTCATTCCCATAACGCCGGCGGTGAATCCCTTGATGAGACCGGTGCGCCCGAGGATGATTTGGAAGGTCTGCTTTCGATCGTAGCTGCTGTCGATCTTCTTGCCCTTGTCATCGGTAACCTGATAGTGCAACTCCATCGAGTCGCCTGCCTTGGCCACTTTGTCGCCCGAGCCCTTTTTCAGGATCTTGACCGGAATGCGGTCGATCTTGATCATGTTCACATCGAACTTGAGGGTGGCCTTCGGCGGAATGTCGTCGCCCGCGCCTTGGTCGCCATATCCCAAATCGCTTGGAATCACCAGTTGTCTTTTACCGCCGGCCTTCATGCCAACCATGCCCTGATCCCAACCGGCGATCACTTGACCTGCGCCAAGAATGAATTGGAATGGTTCCTTGCCAGCGGAGGAGTCGAACTGCTTCCCGTCGGTGAGGGTTCCAGTGTAATGGACAGTCAAGATATCCCCAGCTCGCGCTGGTTCGCCCTTGCCTTCAACAACATCTTTGATTTCCAGCTTTCCGCCGGTCTGAAAGAGAGCGGTCGCGAGCGCCACCACGAAGAGGGATTTCATTCCAAAAGGATACCAGTCGGAGTTACTTAGCTCGGATTCGGAGTCCAGTCTGAAGCCTTAGGCAACGGCATATTCGCGCTTGTCAAACACCAAATCGGTTGCCACTTTCCAGATTTCGGGCTCGATGCGATTCTCGGGAAGGATCTTGCTGAAGTGGACGATGGCGCTTGTTAATCCCGATTCGCGGCAGTAGTGCAGAAACGCCGAGTTGAGGATTTGGCGCGCGGCTGGTTTGAGCCCAAAGCTCACGTTCGACACACCTAGGATGCTGTTGACTCGCGGGTGGCGGCGTTTAATTTCGGCGATTGCCTCAATTGTGGCCGTCGCCGACTTTCTAAACTCTTCATCGCCTGACCCTAGAGTAAAGGTTAAGCAATCCAGGAAGACGTCGTGATCGGGCATACCGTGCGCTCGGGTCCGGGCCAGGATCCGTTCCGCTATCTCCACTTTCTTGTCGACCGACTTCGCCATGCCGTCTTCGTCGATCGTCAATGCGACCACGCCAGCTCCGTATTTGGCACAGAGGTCGAGCACCTTTTGAGTACGCGCTTCGCCATCCTCGAAGTTGATCGAGTTGACGATCGGTTTACCGGCCAAAGTTTGCAGTGCCCGCTCCACCACGGGAACCTCGGTCGAGTCGATCATGATCGGAGCTTGGATGTGCCGGTTGAAGTAACTGAGCAGCGTGGACATATCCTTGCTTTCATCACGTCCAACGTAAGCCGTGCATACATCGAGAACATGAGATCCTTCGGCTTCCATTTCTCGGGCCAGTTCAGTCAAACCTTCCCAGTTCTCGACCGCCAGCATCTCCCGGAATGCCTTGGAACCGTTGGCGTTGGTCTTTTCGCCGACGATCAGGTAGCTCGGAGTTTGATCGTACGGTACATATTGATACAGCGATGAGCAACCGACGAGTTTAAGTCCCTCCGCCTTTTGGTCCGTATCCATCCGGAAATCAAAGCTCGGGAATAGATTCCGTACTTTGCGCCAATAGGCGACATCTGAATGGGCTTTTCCCCCCACGGCCTGGGCAACGGCTTTGATATGATCCGGGGTGGTGCCGCAGCAGCCGCCCGCCATCGCTACGCCATGCTCGCGCACAAAACGATCGTGGTGATGGGCAAGCTCGTCAGGCGTCAGCTTGTAAACCGCCTGGCCATTCTCCATCATCGGCAGACCGGCATTGGGTTGTACGCTGAGCGGGCGGGTGGAGTTATCGCCCAGGAAACGGATGTGGGGAGCCATCTCTACCGGACCGGTGGCGCAATTGATCCCAATGGCCTTCACTGCCGGAAACGCTTCGAGCATGTTGAGGGCGGCGCCAATGTCGCTTCCCAGCAACATCGTGCCGGTCTGCTCGATGGTAATTTGGACGAATAGAGGAACGGTCCGGCCACTCTCCGCCATTGCGCGTTGAGCGCCAATAACGGTGGCTTTGACCATGAGGAGATCCTGCAATGTTTCCAGCAAGAGAGCATCTACGCCAGATTCAAGGGCGCCGCGGAAGGAATCGCCGTACGTCCTTTCCAACTCCTCAAAAGTGCATTGCCCCAAGGATGCCAATTTGGTTCCGGGACCAATCGCGCCAACCACGAACTTGTTGCCCGAAGCTTTGGATCTCGCGCGTACTGCAATCTCCGCCGCTCGTTTGGCGATCTCGTAATCCAAGTCCTCGATTCCATACTCCGCGAGCACAACCGATGTGCAGCCAAACATGTTCGTCTCGACCATGTCGGACCCGGCTTCGTAGTAGCGGCTGTGGATCGCCTCGATCACATCCGGTCGGGTGAAGACAAGCAGTTCGTTGCATCCGTCGAGGCACTTTCCATCCAAGCGTTGGGCAACTTCGCGGACCTTAGGAGGGAGTGTGGGATCATCCCGGAGAATGAAGTCCTCTGGAGCCAAATTGGCCGCCTGGATTTGCGTACCCATTGCGCCATCCCAGACAAGTACGCGCTCGCTTAATGCTTCCAACAGGTCCGACTTCATGCACTATATTGTGGCTCCGATACGGAGCCCGCTGAGTAAGAGCGACCATGGAGACTAATAATCCAAGCGAATTCGCTTCAAGCGCAAAAGTCTCAAAGTTAAACCAGTATTCCTACTGACGGCAATCCAACCGGTTTTCAACCAAGCCTGGCAATCGCA
>DATFHI010000292.1:0-2936 GCA_035248525.1 Fimbriimonadaceae bacterium
ATGATTGGACTTGCTCTACATCAGGAGCAGCCGATCGAGCGGTTCCGGCGAGCGATTCAGGAAATTCCCGAAATCACCGAGTGCCACCACGTCAGCGGAGATTTCGATTTTCTCTTGAAGGTTGTCGTCAGGGACATGCGCGCCTATGAGGTTTTTCTCCGGGAGAAGCTTTCCAAGATCAAAGGAATTGGCAAAATCACGACCAATTTCGTGCTGGCTACCAACAAGCTCACCACCCGAATTCCGCTTTAAGCAGACCCGAGCTTTTCCTGACGCCACTTCGGATCTAGGAACTTGCTCATGTAGTTGCGCACATTGTCGGGGAGGATCACCACGATTCGCTCTCCACCCTTGCACTCTTTGGCAATCTCCAAAACCCCCTGTAGGGCCGATCCGCTGGAGCCACCGACCAGCATCGCTTCCTCGCGGATAAGTCGAAGCGCCAGGTGGAATGACGTGGCATCGTTCGTCTTGATATATCGATCGACGAGCGACTGGTCGAGAACGTCTGGGATGAAGTCGTATCCGATACCTTCCACCAGGTACGGCCCGCCCGGTTCTCCACCGCCAATAATGGAACCTTCGGGATCGACTCCGACAATCTGGCAGTTGGGCAACTCTTGGCGAAATCTTTTCGCTACGCCGGCAATCGTTCCACCCGTGCCGACTCCGCACACGAAATAGTCGATTCTCCCGCCTGTTTGCTCGATCAGCTCCGCCGCCGTGGTTTCATAATGCGCGAGCGGATTGTTGGGGTTTGAGAATTGATCGAGAATGTGGGCATTCGGAATTTCTCGCTGAAGCCTCTCCGCGACTCCAAAATTGCTCTCCGGAGAGTCATGCGCCGCTTCGGTAGGGGTACGCACAATCTCTGCTCCCAGCGATTCCATCATGAGCTGCTTTTCCGCACTCATCTTTTCCGGCAATGTGATGATGAGGCGATAACCCTTGATCGCCGCGGCCATCGCAAGCCCAATTCCTGTGTTGCCGCTGGTTGGCTCGATCAAAGTATCACCAGGCTTGATGCGTCCTTCTCGCTCGGCCTGCTCGACCATGTACCAGCCAATTCGATCTTTAACCGATCCGCCCGGATTCAAAAACTCACACTTCGCAAGAATCTCTACCGGATACTCCTTGCCTATCGAGTTCAATCGGATCAAAGGCGTGTTGCCGATCGCGTGCAGAATATTTGGGAGGATTGCCATCTGTTTCGTAGTTTAACTCCCTCGGTGGAGCACAGTTGGCTTGATCCATAATGAGTTAGGGGAACAAAGAAGTTATGGCCACCGATATCGCAACCAGGAACGAGTTGATCCAGCTGCTCGACAAAGCTGTTGAGGAACAGGAGATGAAAGGGTGCTGCTACGCCGTCAAGGAAGCGCTCGAGCACGTTGTGCATTCCGGAAAGGAGTTCATCGATGAGTCCTTCATGGAGCCCGCCGGCGATAAGTACGCCCGTCGCCTGGTCTATTTAGATCCAGACGGTCGGTATTCCGTTCTAGCCATGGTGTGGGACTCCGGACAAGGCACGGCTTTGCATGATCACGCCGGTATGTGGTGCGTGGAGTGCGTCTACCGTGGAAAGATTTTGGTGACATCGTATTCCCACGACCGAGAGGATGGCGATCGGCACTGGTTCACGAAAGAAAATCACATCGTTGCTGGAGTGGGTGAGGCCGGAGCCCTCATTCCTCCCTTTGATCACCACACGATTGAAAACCCGTATCCCGAGAAAGCCGTGACGATCCACGTTTACGGTGGGGAAATGAGTTGGGCGGATTGCTTCTTACCCGAGCAGGATTACTACGTTAAATCCCGGCGTGAACTCTGTTACACGTCTTAGGCGTGGCCTGGACCCTGCTTCGCCCGCCTGCGCAATTCAATGTATTCATCGACGGACAACAAGTTCTCGTCGAACAACTTGTCGAGAGCTTTTATCCCGTCCAGTACGGTCCCCTTAGTCCTAACGGGTTCGCGAATGGGTTCCGGTGTGATGCCGTTTGAAGCCAGTGTGGGCTGTTGGGCATAAGTTCTTGAACGATAGCAAAGCGCGACAACCGCGACGATCGTCGCCAAAAATAGCATTTGGTAAGCCAATAACATCGTGGTCGGTCGCTCCGTCTCTTTGAGACGACGAAAATTCCAATCAGTTTCACAATCGGGCAAAGCTAAACTGGTTCATGCCCGAGTTTGAGACGCAAGTTATCCATGCAGGAATCGAGCCAGACGAGCTAACTGGCGCCGTAATGACGCCGATTTATCAGACCAGCACCTACGCGCAATCGAGTCCCGGCGAGCACAAAGGCTATGAGTACAGTCGGACGGATAACCCGACCCGAACAGTCCTCCAAAGCCAATTAGCAGCATTGGAGCAGGGCGACAAGGCATTAGTCTTCTCCAGCGGTCTGGCGGCAAGCGACTGCGTTCTCAACCTCTTCCAAACGGGCGATCACGTTATCGCCGGCGACGATCTGTACGGGGGTACTTATCGGCTCTTTGAGAAGGTCGCAACGTACCGCGGCCTCAAGTTCGACTTCATCGACCTATCGGACGAGGAATTGCTGCGATCGAAGATCCGGCCGGAAACAAAGCTGATTTGGTTTGAAACTCCAACGAACCCAATGCTAAACATCTTCGATATTCGCAAAATTGCCGCTATAGCCAAGGAGAAAGACATTCTCCTAGTGGTCGACAACACGTTCATGTCCCCATATTTCCAGAATCCCCTAACCTTGGGCGCGGATATCGTAATGCATTCGATGACCAAATACATTAACGGTCATAGCGATGTGGTTATGGGATGCTTGGTAATGCGTAACCGCAGTTTGAAAGCTCCGAGAACTACGTGGAGCGACCCGAACTTCACGGCACCAAAAACTTTATATGAAAGACTCAAGTTTTTACAAAATGCCATAGGAGCCACGCCGGGACCATTT
>DATFHI010000293.1:0-3402 GCA_035248525.1 Fimbriimonadaceae bacterium
GTCGTCGACCACGCTGATGGTCCGACTGCCCTGGCCATTCGCGAGACCGAGAACGAGATAGTAGTAGCGGTGTCCAGACTGGAGACTTGGCCCGGTGTACGTGAGCTGCGTATTCGTCGTTGGACTTGCCGAGTTGTCCCAAATCGGGTCGACCCCAATTCCCGGGAATTCATCGAAGAGATAGATGATGTATTCCTCCGCACCAGAACCGGATTGCCACCGGAACGTCAGCGGACTCTGCAGCACCGAGTTTAGGAACAGATCACTAAGGGTCTGCACCGTCACGATGTTGGACGGATCGCTCTCGCTATTGCCCGTATCCGGGTAGTTGGTGTTCAGGGCCGTGATCTCATAGCTCCAGGTTTCGAATTCCTGAAGGTCCGCGTCGGCATCGACGTACATTTCCGCTTCGGGGTCTCTCAGGAAGTCAACCGGAGTGAATCCTCCGCTATTGCCGAATCGGCGATAGATACCGAACCCGATGTGCGCGTCGTCATTCGGATACGCATCCCAGAAAAGGTCCGTCTCGATCCAATTCCCGCTGGAAGTCTCGCGAGTAATCGATTTCGTCGGAGTTCTACTGTCGAAGATCCGCTTGACGTTTTCTATTGCCGCTCGACTCTGGGGCGATCGGGTGGACTCGCGCGGCGAAGTCCAAGCAACTCCATCCAGATTTTGGGGAGCCGGCAAAAGTGGATCCGTAGGATTCTTCAGGGTCAAAATGAGCTCTTCGTCGCCACCCGCGGGAATGTTCACGATCTCCACATCGGAGTTGAATCCAATTCCGCTGGCGACGATCCGATAGTCGACTCCGCCCATAAGCGTGTCGAGGTCGTAGGTGCCGCCGCTATCGGTGATTTCGTAAGTGCTGTAAAACACGCCGCCGTCATTTGGCGCCATGGCGAAAACGCGCGCCCCTTCTACCGTAAAGCCTTGGTTATCGATAATGCGACCATGCACTCTCGCCAGGAGACTTTCGCGGATGACGGTGATGTTTACGCTCTTCGTGCGTTCTCCATCGAATACCCGTGCGACATTTTCTCCCTTGTACAGAATTCCATCTTTTTCAATTTCGCATCGAACCTTGAAGTCGCCTTCGGGCAGACCTTCCAGGACATACGAACCGGATGAATTGCTCTCGGTTTCTCCGTGCCCGTTCACCCAAACGCGGGCTCCGCGGACGATATCGCCGTTGAAGTCCGTAATGATTCCTGCAACTTCGGAGTTACCGGAACCAACGCCCGACCCTGAGCCTCCTCCGCAACCGGCTAGGGCCAGAATGGCCGCGCCGAACACAATGCAACGCGAAATTCTCATGATTCTTGTACGATTGCATATCCTTGGAGTTTCGTTTTGAGTTCCCTAGAATTGGTCGGTTAAGAACATCTGAGGCAGGTCGGGTGTATTTCTCGCCATGAAAAATGTATCCCGAACTTCATTCTGCAAAGGCAAGGAAAGCATTGTGGCCATGCTCCGCAACCCTAGCCATTCAGAATTGGAGGCCAGATTCCAATTCGTCGGCTCTCCCAATTGGAGGCATTCTCGGACTACCGTGCCTTCATGGCAGACGTAGCCATCTCCGTTTCGACTGCACACACGGAAGTGGTAGTGCCAAAGCTTCCATCTTCGTTCATCGCGGCGTAATCGATTTGGGTTGGCTTGCGACCAATCGGAGTACAGAGCGCGGACTTCATCGAAGTCCACAATGTCCTCCAGGTTGAAGTTTGACGAGGCGTCGATGTTCGCGCGGACGACTTCGTCGACCACCTCAAATCCAAGCCTCTTGTAGAGTCCCGTTTCCTTTGCGAAGAGAAGCGCGCAACTTTCTCGCGAGTTGGTTGAAACTTCAAGCACATGTTGGAGAAGTCGCTCGGCCAAGCCTTTCCCTCGCCGATCCGTCCGCGTGGCAACACCTGCGATTCCAATTCCTGTTCCCCAACCGAATTGGAGGGGGACTGTGGTCAGGATCGAACTCATTCGCCCGTCCTCGAACAATGCCCATTTGCGGTCGAGGTCGAACATCGGCTCGTTGTGAAAGACGCCCGTTGCCCGCTCGTAATTTAGGTCAAAAACGTCGCAGAGCAAGCGGAGAAATTCATGAGTTTCTCCCACCTGAATGGACCGGATCTCGATCATCCGCCGGTTGCGCCGTCCGTTGGGGGGCCGGACTTTTTCACGAACACCTTGATGCTTACGGCTTCTGGCTTCGTCAACCGTATTCCCTGGGGCAAGTCCAATTCCACTTGAATCGACGATGTCTGGTTCAGTCCGTCGATGTTAATTGGCTTCGTCTGAATGATCGACAAGTTGGCGAGCACATCCGCCGGTCCTTCGACGTTGACCTGAGCGGGCGTGAATTCGTAATCGGAGATCGTCGATCCAAATTCAGGAGTTCCGGCCCAAACGGGTTGGATCAACAGGGAACGGCGAGGAGGACGTGGTGCGATAAAGGCCCGAACTGTCACCGTGTCGGTGCTGCTGGTTACTCCGGTAACGGGTGCGTCTTTGTCATCCAGAATCTCGATTTTGGCACGCTGAGTATTGTTTTCCTCGAGGCTGGCTAGGTTCAAATACGCTCGTGCGCGTTTCACCTTGGCAACTAAACTGCTGGCTCCCGTAACGGTTATCGTTGTGGGGTCGCTGGTGGCGCCGTCATATCGGTAATCCTGAAGTCGGAAATCGCCGATCGCTTCCACCTCCACGTTCACCCGTTTGGATATTTGCGGTTCCAATCGAATTGGAATTCGGAGGTCGGTGGGACGCCATTGCACGTCGTAATCTGAGGTGGTTTCAAGCCTGACTAGATACCGGCCATCCCGAGGCTTTTCAGCTAAGTCGACGAATGCCTTGAGGTAATTCGGGTTGATCTTTTGTTGCTCTTCGACCTTGCCAAACGCGGTGAAAGTAACAACAGTGGGCACTTCTCCAACGACCACCATACCGGCGGGTTGATTTCGCAGCGTCAACTCCAAAGTGAATGTCGATGGACCGCCTTGGGGTCCGTTCTGAGCCGACAGGCTTTTGACATGCATCCAGAGCAACAAGGAAAGCGCGAAACTCAGCAGCAGAATGGGAATATTGATGCGACGGACGTCGAAGATCAAGCCGACTCCTCACGTCGCAACAATCGCTTTTTAGTTCGGTCTACGGCGCTTTCTTGCTCATCCGCCCTCAATTCTTGATTGAGGAAATCGCGGAGTTCATTTGCACTGTTGAGCCGGCGCAGGCGACCCTCCTTCGCATAGCTGATCGTCCCCCGCTCCTCACTGACGATGACCGCAATGCAGTCCAATTGCTCGGTGACCCCAAGGCCCGCTCGGTGCCGCATGTGTACGTTTTGGCTGAGCCGGTTTGAGTCGCTGAGGGGCAAGCGGCAGGCGGCGGCAACCAGCGTATCACCCC
>DATFHI010000294.1:0-8977 GCA_035248525.1 Fimbriimonadaceae bacterium
CCAGACGTATTCCGCATCGATTCCAACGTCCTGGCGCAACCCATGCACCGCGTCTTGGTCGCAATTCGAGCCGGGGAATCTTAGGACCGCGACTTTCATGGCGTTAGGCTCACCGATTCCTTGACGACCTCGAAGCGGTAATCCTCGATCACCGGATTCGCCAGCAGTTTGTCGCACATCTCACGAATCCGTCCTTCGTCGAATGTCTCCACTTTGAGTTCGATAAGCTTGCCGATTCTGGCTTCCGATAACTCTGAATATCCCAGCTTTTGAAGAGCTGCGGAAACCGTTCGTCCCGCGGAATCTAAAAGGGAAGGCTTCAAAGTGACATACACCCGAACGGTCGTCATGTGCCAATTTTGGCATAGCGGCTTAATCCGAAAACGGGAATACCCAGGCTCAGAGCGATTCCCAACGGAATCGCGGCAGGTTCAAACGAACCGTACGTGAGCCCACTTTGCGGGCTGGATCATTGCTCCGCTGAACAAATGTGGGATAAGTCCGGACAAGAGTGTTCCGCACCACCGAGAACTCATCGCGGCCGCGGTATCCCTTCAGTTGGCTTGCGTTCAACTCAGGAACCGCACGATTCTTTAGCCCTTTTCCGGTCCAAGTCATCACGAACGCCTTGCCGTAATTTCCGCCGCCGGAGGAGCGGGTGGCAACAATGACTTCAAACTTTCCGTCCCGATCGATGTCCGCTGCCCATGCTCCCACAAGCGTGCCATCTCGATCGCTTCGGAGGGTCGCTCGTTTCCCGCTGGGCGCCGCCACCGTCACAAGAAAACTCCCGATGGAACTCGTCTCGCGGGCGCCGATTGTGACATGAATCTTGCATCCCTGATACATCCAAGTTTTGGAATCGAAGGCCAGAGCAAGGCTGGCGTTTGCGGCAAGCAAGATCACAAAAGCCGGAAACTTCATGACGACTAAATTACCGCCAAACCGGATTTTCGCACCGCCGCTTGGTCCCGACTGGAACCCGCACCTGTCCCGACCAAAGGGCTAAAATTTTTTTACATGGTGCTCAAACTTGGCTTGCCTAAGGGAAGTTTGCAAGAGGCGACTTTCAACCTGTTTGAAAAGGCGGGCTTTAACTTCCGATCTAGCGCTCGATCGTATCAACCGGTGGTCAACGATCCTGAGATCGAACCGATTTTGCTTCGTCCCCAGGAGATCCCGGCTTACATCGAGCAAGGCATCATCGACGCTGGTCTAACCGGAGCGGACTGGATCGCCGACACCGGCGCGAAGGTCCATGAAATCTGTGAATTGCGTTATAGCAAGCTGACTAACAACCCCATCCGAATTGTGATTGCCGTGCACAACGACAGCCCTTACAACAGCGTTAAGGACCTCGACGGAAGGCGGATCGCCACTGAGTATGTCCGCTTGGCAGCACGCTTCTTCGAGTCCCAGGGCGTTCAGGCGGACGTGGAATTCAGTTGGGGCGCATGCGAAGTCAAGGTTCCGCAATTGGTAGATGCAATTGTCGTGAACACGGAAACGGGCTCCAGCTTACGGGCGCACAACCTTCGCATTTTGGAAACGATTCTTACCTCGACTACCCGGTTTGTCTGCAGCGAGGACGCCTGGAGGGACGATTGGAAGCGTCAAAAGCTGGAATCGTTGGAGATCTTGCTGACGGGTGCCATGAATGCCGCAAAACTTGTGGGGTTGAAGATGAACGTTCCGGCTTCCAATCAAGCGGAAATTCTTGCCATTCTTCCTGCGCTAAAGAATCCGACCATTTCTCCGCTAGCCGATCCCGCTTGGGTTGCGGCGGAGGTGATCTTGGAAGAGGTCCAGGTTCGAGATCTCATACCAAGGCTCAAGCGGGCGGGCGCGACCGGTCTGGTGGAATATCCGCTCAATAAGGTGATCTATTAATCTGAACCGTAATCAGCAGTTGGGGTTGATGGTCGTCGGGATCATTGTTGTCTTGTGGGGTGTATTTCGCTCCTCTTCGCAAGTTGCCACTAAGGCCGAGCCGACCAAGCCGTCAGCTACCTCAACCGCCGCGTATGCCCCTGGCGACTACTATGTCGATCACGTTGTGGACGGAGATACGCTGTGGCTCAGAAAGAGCGGCAATCTGACCAAAGTGCGCCTTCTTAGAGTCGATGCTCCCGAATCCAATGAGTTCGGTTATCGCGAAGCCACACAGGAACTCGAACGGCAGTTAGGGGATGAGTCATCGATCAAGCTTGAATTCGAAGAGGAGCGCACCGACGAATTTGGCCGCACCCTGGCTTATGTTTTCGTTGAAGGCAAGAATGTGAACGTAGCGCTTGTACGAAGCGGCTGGAGTCCCTACTTCACCCGCTATGGCAAAGGCAAATACGAAAGTGATTTCCGACAAGCCGAATCCGAATCTAGGCGAGAACGACTTGGAATTTGGGCAAATCGCTAAGCGATCCGATCGGTTCCTACATATGGTCGCAAGGCTTCTGGGATCGACACAGACCCGTCCTCTTGTTGCATAGATTCCACCAGCGCACTGAATAGGCGTGGAGTTGCCAGACCGGAACCGTTGAGGATGTGGACAAACTCCGGTTTCGCGCCCTGTTCCCGCCGAAATCTGATATTTGCGCGCCGCGATTGATACGCTTCGAAGTTGGAGCAACTGGAAATCTCCAGGTACCTGTCCACGCCGGGGGACCAGACTTCCAGGTCGTAGCATTTGGCGCCTTTGGCGCCGAGGTCTCCCGTCGACAACTCCACGATCCGGTAATGGAGTCCCAAATCCTGGAGAATGGATTCTGCGTCCTTCACGAGCAATTCCAATTCGGAGTAGCTCTCTTCGGGCTTCGTGAATTTGACCATTTCGACCTTGTCAAATTGGTGAATCCGCAGTAGACCTCGGGTGTCCTTGCCTGCCGCGCCAGCTTCCCGACGAAAGCATCCCGAGAAAGCCGCAAGGTTAATGGTGAGATCTGCTCCGTCCAGGATTTCATCCCGGTAGAGGTTGGTAACCGGTACCTCGGCGGTTGGAATGAGATAGAGATCGTCGTCGACCTTATACAAATCCTCCTCAAATTTTGGAAGGTTGCCTGTGCCAATCAGCGATGCTCGATTCACGATGTAAGGTGGATAGATCTCGTGGTAGCCGTTTTTCAAGGTTTGACGGTCGACCATGAAGTTGAACAAGGCGCGCTGCAGGCGGGCGCCCATGCCGGTGTAAACCACGAAACCACTTCCGGCGATTTTTGCCCCTCGCGGCAAATCCAAAAGCTTTAGGTTTTCCGCGATTTCCCAATGTGGCTTGGGAGGATTTGCAAAAGTTGGCTTTTCTCCCCATTCCCGGATAAATGCATTTGCGGTTTCATCATCTCCGTCGGGGACGGATTCATGGGGGAGGTTGGGAAATTGAAGTTCGATCTCTCGTAACTCCGCATCCAATTGCCGCTCTTCTCCTTCCAACCTAGAAACGGTTTGTTTAATTTCGGAGGTTTGAGCTTTCGCGGCTTCCGCCTCATCTCTCTTCCCTTGGGCCATCAATTGGCCGATGCTTTTGCTTATCCGATTGGATTCGGCGGCATTCTCATCCAGCGCGGTTTTGGTTGCCCTCCATTTTGAATCGACTTCAAGAAACCGGTCGACGACGCTTGAATCCAGGCGCTTGCGGGAGATGCCGTGCTTAACGAATTCAGGGTCGCGTCGGATCAGTTCACGGTCGAGCATCGGACCCTTTGTACCCGGTAGCCGGAAACCTCGGCGCTCCCAAAATCGTCATTGCTCTGAGCCCATACTTTGGGGGAGGCTGGACAAACTATGAACATGAAGCGAAAAGGCATCTTCGTTGCGGCGGCGGTACTCGCCCTATCTGCAGTTGGCGTTACCCAAATCCGGGAAATTATCAAAATCGTTGGAGTTGGCGCAGCGGTCAAGCAGTTTGGCCCTGAAATTAACCGAGCGATCAACAAGCTCGCCAATCACTCCGACACGAGCACTCGGGCTACGAAGGTGGTTCCAATCATTAGCGCTGGCATCAACAGTCGCAAGGCGATTGGCGCCGCTCAAGTCATGGGTCCAAAGTCCTTGGTCGACAAGGTGCAAGCGGTTGCCCAACTGGACCAGGATCTTTTCGGCCGAGAAGTGAAGATTCGAGCGATGATACCGGTGGAATCGCAGGATGTAATTAAGAACATCCGAAAGGTGGATGGAGTCGGAATCAGCGGAATCGTCGACCTTAAGCTGTAAGCCGCAAATGGGGGTCAAGCCGATCGGGTTTGCCCCCATTTCACGTTCCAAAGGTCCTTTTTGTTGCGTGGCATTCGCAATTTCACTTATTTCCTGCTGTTCAAATCTTCGTCAAAGGTGCATAATGCAAAGAGGTCGGCAAAATGTCGGCCGAAAGAAAACGCAGGAAGCGGACTTGGAGTACAGCCTCGTCGAGTGAGAGAGAGCGGCTCATAGGAAACTCAAGGAAGTTATGAGTTGCCCCCTCAAAGAAGGGATTACGCTTCAACCCACAGCCTGTAGTTTTCAAATAAATACACAGGAGCAAATGGACTTGAAGCGAACTGCAAAGTATGCACTCACGCTCGTTCTCGGCGCCGCCGTCGTTATGCCGGCCGTCGCTCAGGACAACTTCCCGGACGTTCCCGAGAACCACTGGGCTTATAAGGAGCTCGCACGACTGAAGGCTGAAGGCCTTCTCGTTGGTTATCCGGACGGACTTTTCCGAGGCGGCCGCCCCGCATCGCGCTATGAGATGGCTGTTGCTATCCACGCCGCGTGGGCCAACCTCAAGGGTATCACTGACGGTCTCAAGGGTCAGATCGACGACATTATGTCCAAGATCTCCGGCGGCTTTGCTAGCAAAGCTGACCTGGACAACCTTCGAGCCGCTGTCGACTCCCTTTCCAACCAAGTTAAGGTTAACACCGACGACATCGCCGCTCTGAAGCGACTGGTCGACGAGTTCCGCTCTGAGCTCACCAAGCTCGGCGCCGACGTCGATCAGATGAAGAAGGACATTGCCAACCTCGATCGACGCGTTACCGCGCTCGAGAAGAGCCGCTTGCCCTTCGACGTTCACGGCGACTTGAACCTCGTTGCTCTCGGCGGCTACAGCGGAGACGATGACGAGTTCGGTATGACGGTCGATGGCCGACCCACCGGGTTTGGCCGCGGATCGTACTCCGGCGAGCCCGTTGGCGTAACTCGCGACCTCACGGTTCTCCACGAGGGCGCTCTGGACATGGTCTCCAACAACGAGTCCGGTCCTAAGTTCCGAGCTACGTTCGTATTCGGCAACATGATCGGCGAAGGCAGCTTCCTGTCTTCCAGCCCAGCCGGAACCGGCTTCGGCAACCAGTCCACGATTAACGTCGGCGAGCCTTTCGGCGAAGCCGAGTCGTCCTGGTATGCCCAGCGGTTCTATGTTGACTTCGACACCTCCATCGCTTCCCTCGGCTTCAACGCCAAGGTCGGCCGTGTTGGTTACAAGATCAACCGCTATATGTTCCAGCGACCGGACAACACCCCGTACTTCATGAACGAGCGGTGGGACAACGGCGAGTGGATGTTCGACGGCGCAATCCTCGGATTCCGCTTCGGACAGGCCAAGCTGAACATCTTCGGCGGCCGAAACAGCAGCCGATTGGCTACCAACGGAACTGAGCTTCAGCCCATGTGGGCCGGCAACGAGTTCTTCAACTTCACCCCGTTTGGCCAGACCAATGGCGAGCTCACGGTCGACCAGAGCCTCGGCGCCCACCTGTGGTTGCCACTCGGCGACAAGGGTTCGATCAACCTGGCTTACCTCTGGCTGGATAGCAACACGGTCATCAACGATGGCAGCTCCATCGACGAGCCGTGGAACCGAGTTGTCGTTTATGGCGGCGACTTCAACTATCAGCTCGGCGGCAGCCTCGGACTGAGCGGCGGATACGCCAAGAGCGACCTGTTCTACAACAGCTCCTCTAAGTTCGACGAGGATAACGCTGCTTGGTGGGTTAACCTCCGATTCAACGGTGGCGACCGCTGGGGCATCGGAGCTGGTTACCGCTCCATCGATCCTCTGTACGCTGCTCCCGGAGCATGGGGCCGAATCGGCACCTACTGGAATCCGGTAGACCTGCAGGGCTTCAACGTCGACGCTTGGCTCAAGCTCAGCGACAACCTGACGCTCTCCGGTTATGCTGCGTTCATGCAAGGTCGAGACACGGATAACTCCGCTCTCACCGAGGATGACAAGGTCACCACGCTCAAGGTTGGCTTGGATTACAAGCTTTCCTCCATGAGCAGCGTGATGCTCGGCTACGAGACCAACATGTGGGACTTCGACAATGGCGGAGAGCCCAACCAGAATTGGTTCACGCTTGGTTTGAACTTCGGCTTGTCCGATCGAACCAATCTGCGACTCTTCTGGCAGGTATCCGATGCGGATGCCGACGGCGTGGGTGCATTCAGCTTCTTCGGACAGGATCGAGTCCGCGGCGGCCTGATCGGTACTCAGCTCAGCGTCAAGTTCTAAAACAAGACGCGAAAGCCCCTGATTCCGAAAGGAGTCAGGGGCTTTTTAGTTTGTTATGAGGTCTTGTCTCAGTTCCACTTCGTGCCTTTGCGAATCATCTCGATTTGCCGTTTGATAAGAACCTTTTGCTCTTCGCACTTCGAAGTGGCGAGAAGTTTCTCTAAGCGAGATATCGATTGATTGGCGTCTGCCTTGGACTTTGTGCCGATCCAGCATCGAAAATAGTATTGGGCTATTGCACTTATTGAGCGCCTCTCGTTTAACGCTAATTTGTTTATGACTTCCACTAAATGATCTCCCTTTAGGTTGTCAGCTTTCCAATGTTGTGGTTGATATAAGTTCAACAAGCAAATTGCAGTGCCAACATCCTTCATATCGTGCTGAAAGAGTCGTTCCCCAAGCGGAATCAGAACATGATCAGGGAAATCAAACTGAACAATAAATCTGAATCGCACACGAGTGAACTCAAAACTGTTATCGAGCCCCCGTGCTGGAAATAGCTTTGACGGTGCAAGTTCTGCATTTGAATTTGCGACTCTCTTAAAATATTGCCAGTCCAATCTGCTGAGCACTAAGGTTGCGTACGTCCAATTAAACAAAGTAGTGCTTGAAGGTGCTTTTGATTCAAGCTTTTCGCGCTGCTGAATGATGAATTCATGTAACGACATTGGATTCGTTGCAAGACGGTCAATTGATTTTCTTGCCGCTTCCAAATCAGAATCGTTTCTTGTCCAAGGCTTTACTTGCCAGGACATGTCCCAGCTTTGCTGGGACCACGAATTGCATGTTAAACACCAAATCGAGCATAGGAAAAAAGCTAGTGCGCATACCTTCAAGATGCGTCACCTATGCCAGTTTTGAAACTTTGCCTTTCGTCGTAACCCGATGGAATTGAAAATTAAATAGTCCACGAGCTTGCTCCGCATCAGGCATCCTAACGCAAGTCTCTCTGTTTGTCAATATTAGTTCTGAAACATGTATCCACGAAGGGCGTTCAGTTGATTCATGAGATCTTTGTATTGCTCGGGCGTCAACGCCTGCGATCCATCGCTTAATGCGGTTTTTGGATTCGGGTGCATTTCGATCATAACTCCATCTGCCCCCACGACCATCGCCGCTTTTGCCATGGGCGCAACGTAGCGAGCGACTCCAGTTCCGTGTGAGGGATCGACGATCACCGGGAGATGGGAGTACTCCTTCAGCACCGGCACTGCCGAAAGATCGAGGGTGTTCCGAGTGTAGCTGCGGTCGATCGGAATAACTCCCCTTTCGCAGAGGATCACATTGGGATTCCCTTGGTTGAGAACATATTCGGCGGCTAATAGAAATTCATCGATCGTTGCGCTCGGCCCGCGTTTGAGAAACACCGGTTTTCCGCTCTTGCCAGCCTCGATCAGCAAAGGAAAATTCTGCATGGAGCGAGCTCCGATCTGCAGAATATCCACGTATTCCGCAACCAAAGGCACGAGATCGCCGCTCATGACTTCCGACACCGTCGCCAGATCCAGTTCATCGCCGACGGACTTCAATATCTTGAGTCCCTCTTCCTGAAGTCCCTGGAACGAGTAGGGAGAGGTGCGCGGCTTGAATGCCCCCCCACGAAGCACCTTGCCGCCGGTCTCCTTTACGATCTTTCCCGCGGCTAAGAACTGGTCATAACTCTCAACTGAGCAAGGACCGCCCATCACCACGAAACTGCCGTTCCCTATCGCAACTCCGCGACTCTGCACTACCGTTCGATTGCGCTGGAATTCGGTGGATGCCAATTTGTATGGGCGCGACGTTTGGGTGATCTTGTTCACCCCATCCAATGCGCCCAGGATTCCTTCCAAGGCCGTTCTTTGGTCGCTGGAAAGGGCCGATGGCACGCCAATGGCTGTTCGATCTTCGCCAGGCAAGATAAGGGGTTCGAATCCTTGCTGACGGATCGCCTCGGCGACGGCGTCGATCTGGGCTTGGCTCGCGCCAACCTGCATCGAAATGATCATGGGATAGGAACAGGTTACCCGTCGGTCAGACTGCGACCGGCGATTTCAGGCGTTCTTCGGCCGCCGCGATATATTTCGCCCGCTGTTCGGAAGTGAGGGTTCGCCAAGTAAGAAATTGTTTGCGCAAGCTGGCTAAGAACCTTCCGTTGACAATCGTCCAGTTGTCGACTTCGCCTGATGAACGGGTGAGGACCAACTCCAATGTGTACGTGTCCGGAGCGGCGCCGGGGGAAGCGATCAACTCAAGTTCTTGGGATACCCCCAAATCGTAAGGGGCCAGCCAGGTGGTGGATCGAATAGTGTGAATGTGATCGGTAAGGACAATCGAGGTGTTGGCGGTAACGAAATCGCCGATGTTGTAGCCCTCATAAGCTTGGAGCCATTCTCCGAGAAACTCTACCAAGGGTGCGGCTTCGGAGTCCGAAACGCTAAATGGCAAGGGTAACTCCCAGCGATCTCCAACCGGCTCGCTCGACATGCTCTCATCGGAGTGCGCGGGGGCGGC
>DATFHI010000295.1:0-7397 GCA_035248525.1 Fimbriimonadaceae bacterium
GGTCGGAGTCGCGCAGTCCAAGTTCATAAGCGGTGGCCACCGAGAAAACGGCGACGCGCTCGGCGTGCGCCCGTTCGCCGGGACCATGCAGATCGAGCACCTTTAACAGTTGGCGAACCGTATCGTTCTTCTCGGCCGGTGTCACGGGCAACATTTTCGGATGATCGACGCCACTGTGTCAACCTCCGACTCTTCTGCGGCTCGCGGGTCCAGCCAAAACCGGTCCCTTTCGACTCGTCCAATAATCGCCGGTCTCTGCTCTCGAAAGGTCTTGGCAAGCTTCTGGGCAGATCGGCTTTGAAGTCCGACGCGGAAGCTGGGAACTTGGACATCCGGTCCGGTTCCTCCCCCGACTTCGCAAACGGACGGTTCCATGGTTGCGTTCGTAGAGGCGGCCTTGAGCTTCTGCGCCAGGCTTTCGACCTCACTCAGGGGGCGGGTGATGTAGCGAACCGTCGGTATTTCCTGCTCCAGACCGTTGGCATATAGGAGGAGGGTGGATCGTAATGCGGCAAGGGTGAGTTTGTCAACCCGCATCGCTCGGGCAAGCGGGTGACGCTTGATCTTGTCCAGCCAAACCTTTTTGCCCACAATGATGCCCGCTTGGGGTCCACCGAGCAGCTTGTCTCCGCTTCCGATGGCAACCTCGGCGCCGGAGCTGATCGATTCGGGAAGGGTGATCCCAGCCTGGATGCCGTACGCGCTGAAATCCAACAGACACCCCGTACCTTGGTCGTGGATTAGGGGTACGCCCAGGGTGGCAAGTTCTGCCAAGCCTGGTTCGGATACGTGGCCCACGACCTGAAAGTTACTCTTGTGGCAGACAAGAATCGCCGCGGTGCGATTATTTACTGCGTAGTCTTCCACGCGAGTGCGGTTGGTCGTGCCCACATCCCGAATCTTGCATCCGCTCTCCGCGGCAATTTCCGAAACTCGGAATGATCCTCCGATCTCCACGAATTGTCCGCGCGAGAGCAAAACTTCGCGGCGATTCGCCAGCGCCCGGAGGGTTAACACCAAAGCCGCGGCGGCATTGTTGACCACCAGGGCATCATCTGCTCCAGTGAGAAAGCACAACAAAGAGCGTACGTGCTCCTGCCGGTCTCCACGTTTGCCCGTGGCGAGGTCGAACTCAACTTCCGAGTGGCCCTCTGACGCGGCTCGAATTGCATCTAACGCCTGGGGAGCAAGTCTGGCTCTACCCAAGCCGGTGTGGAGGATGACGCCCGACATGTTGATCACGGGGACCAAGTCGGATCCGCACAGGTTTTGAATGTGCTGCAAGGCTAATTGGGAGGAGCTACTGAAGTCAGGAGCTTCTCCGCGCTGGATCTCCCCTCTGAGTTGTTGAACAGCAAATCGGGCTCCTTCAACTCGCAACCGGGGGCCGAATGATGCCAAGTCGGGATGCGAGGCAAGTTCATCGACTTTTGGCAACTTCCGGAAATCCGCCATTCGATCCAGTGTAACGGATCGGGATTGGTCCTACCACTTAAAAACCTAGTCTGTTACAATGCGACGCATGGAAACGCCTCCGACCTACAACCCGCCGAAAAAGAGCAATACCGGACTCATCATTGGCTTGGTTTTAGGAGGGATCGCGATTTGCTGCATTGGCGGTGTCGCGCTGCTCTTCTTCGGCGGATTGCAAATCTTCAAGCAGGTCGCCCCGATGGCGGAGTGCATGATGAATTACGGCGCCGTCCAGGAAGCTCTGACCGACTACGCGGATGCAAACAAGGGCAATTTGCCGTCTGCCGCCGCCTGGCAAGATGAACTGGCGCCGTTCGTCGAGAAGCGCTTGGCGAAGTTGAAGAAAGACAGTGGGCCATTCAAGGTGATGGAATCCAACGGTGAATGGGGCTGTTCGAGCGGCGACCGAAAGACCGGCATGGCCTTCAATTCGAAAGTCACCGGCAAAACCTATGCCGACGCTCGGAAGGATGACGAGGTGCTTATTTTTGAAGTCGACCAGACCGGCCGCAATCTGAGCCAGCCGTTCGTCGAGCAACCCAAGTCCACGAGTCCGAAAATTATGGGCGAGCACCGCGGTTGGATCACCATCCGTGCCGCCGGTGGCTTGGAAATGGGCGATAAGGAAGTTGGGCGTAAGTTCAAGTTCGAGACCAATAACTAGGTCCGGCCTAACCGGCTGGCGTATACTCTGGACTCTCCACCATGACCCTAATTTATAACCTCACCCAAAACCTGGGCAACATTCTGCAGCCCTGGCACATCATTATCCTCGTGGTGGTTATCGTCCTCTTCTTCGGCGGATCGAAGATTCCGGAGCTCATGAAAGGCGTCGGACAGGGGATGGGCGAGTTCAAAAAGGGCGTGGAAGAGGGCAAGTCCAACAAGGACGACGACGAAAACAAGTCCTAAGAGGTCCCCTTGACCTTTGCCTGGCAGGGATTCCAGATCGAGCATCCGGATGACTGGGCGCCGGCATCCTGCACGGGCAAGCGCGAAGAAGGTTACGTCCGCATTGCCTCACCCGACACCCTCAGCTATCAGATTCGATGGCGTGCCGTAAAATCAAAAGTCGACCTGAGCCACGTGCTATCGGAGTATCTGCGGTTATTGGCTCGGGACGCCAAGAAGGCCAAAGCTTCCTTCTCTTCCCACACGGAGCAACGGGATAATGCCTGGCACTACAGTTGGAAGGGGTTGGGCAACGGAAAGGGTCAGTTGCAGGTTGTGGACAACCTGGCCTTTTTTATCGAAACGTCGGCCAACACCAATCGCTCGCTGAATAGTCCCCATCGAGCACTGGTGGAAAGCTTCAAGGTGAACTCCGACGAACTCGAACCCTGGGCGATTTTCGGGTTGGCAGTTCGGATCCGCCCCGGAATGAATCTTACGCGGCAAATGTTCCAGTCAGGCCGCACCCGGTTGGAATGGGAGGACAAACTGGGAAGGATAATCGCCGAGAGATGGGGATTCGGCGAACAGATATTGGCCAAACATACGTTTGAAAGTTGGGCGCGCGAAGCGTTGGAGATGCGAACGGCAGTCGCAACTGAAGTTGAGAATAGATGGGAGTTCACGTTGGATAAGCCGCTGAGTAAGCTTCGGGGGTTCGCCAGATTTGATCCCGACCGCAACCAACTGATAACCTTACGATCGCAATCGCGTTCAGATCGAGGGACCGCAACATGGGACTGGCTAACTTAGCAAAGGAGATTTTTGAGCGAAAGAAAAAGCTAGATGCCTCGGCTCTGAAGAAGTCCAAGCCCACTCGCAACCCGTTTGTGACCTCCGAGCAGTTGGAACAAGGCACAATCCTCCTCCACGCTCCCCTTTCCACCCAAGGTCGGGGCATCATGGGAAAGCTTGCCCAACGCGCGGGCAAACCTTCAGTCAAGTCGTTCGAACTGGAAGAGGTTGGTGCGTTCGTCTGGAACCTGTGCGACGGAAAAAACTCGTTTGAATCTATTGCGAAGAAACTCGGTTCCCAATTCCGTCTGTCGCGACTTGAGTCCGAGGCGTCGCTCACCGCCTTTCTGCAAATGCTCTCCCAGCGAAAGCTGATTACGCTCATGGTGGCAAGCAAAAAATGAGTCAAACGGAGTTTCAGAACGTCGATCCACCATTTTGGGTTGCCTGGAACCAAGCCATTGCATCGATTCGTGTTCGCTTTCTTCGCCATCTTATTACCAGCATTGGAATCGCCCTGGGAATCGCATTCTTCGCCAGCGTATTCATGTTGCGACTTGCTGGGGCAACAGATCCAACGGATAAGGGCGCCAGCGATCGTATGCTCTGGCTGGTTGCTACCTCCCTGGTCATGTGCCTGGTGGGCATCACCAACTCTATGTTGATGTCGGTGACCGAACGCTACCGGGAAATTGGCACGATCAAATGCTTAGGGGCTTCGGACGGTTTCATAGTAAAGGTTTTCTTTTTGGAATCGGTGGTGTTGGGCGCAATAGGCTCCCTGGGAGGTGCGCTTATCGGCTCCCTTGCGATGAAGTTCATCAGCGGCGCGCCATGGTCCACGTTTGCAATAGTCGTCGCCTTGGGCACGGCGGTGGGAATGGTGCTGACCGTGTTAGCGGCCATTGCTCCGGCAATCCAAGCCGCGAGAATGCCCGCCGCCGCCGCCTTGAGGATGGACGTATGAAGGATCGAAATGTGGTGGTTCGCACCACCGATCTAGTCAAGCAATACGGCGAAGGCGAAGCCAGCGTCCGCGCGCTTAACGGGGTTTCGTGCGAGATTTTTCAGGGCGAGTACCTGTCCATCATGGGACCCTCCGGGTCAGGTAAATCCACGCTGTTCAATATGATCGGCGGACTCGACAAACCCACCGAAGGAGCCGTCTTCGTGAACTCAGTCGACATCGCTCAACTGACTCCTCGAGAACTCGCCTTCCTTCGTTGCCATACCATCGGCTACATCTTTCAGACTTTCAACCTGATCACGGTTCGCACCGCGTTGGAAAACGTCACGCTGCCCATGTTGTTTGCCGGGGTTTCGCCCGACGAAGCGGATGAACGGGGCATGTCGCTGCTCGACCTCGTGGGTTTGGGACACCGATATCACCACCGACCCTCGGAGCTTTCCGGCGGGCAGCAGCAACGCGTCGCGATTGCCCGGTCGCTCGCAAATAATCCGAGCATCGTATTAGCGGATGAGCCGACGGGAAACCTGGACCTGAAAACCGGCCAAGAAATCATCGACCTGCTGCGGCAGCTCAATGAAGAACAGGCGGTAACAATAATTTCGGCCACCCACGACCACAAGATGTTGGACGTGAGTGACCGAATATTTCACATTCGAGATGGCCGGTTGGCCAGCATCGATACAAAACCCGAGGAAGCGCTTACTTAACGAGGGTCAACTTCATGGAAACGGTTCCGCGGACCGGAATCTCCATTCCCGCTTGCTCGATAAACATGGTTCCCTTGTTCGATACCTTCAAGGTGTTGCCCACGGTTTTACCGGTTGCCTTGTCGACCAAACCTTCCCCGGTGACTTCGGCGGTACCGTTCATCTTCATGTTGCCAGCGGCGCTTTGACCGGCTTGCGGATTCTTACTCGAATCAAAATCGATCTTCATCGAACCGGAATAAGTAACGACCCAAAGCTTCTGGCCCTCGACCTCTTTCTCGCCTGAGATCGTCATGGTCATCTTCAGTTCCTTGACACCCATTGTCGCGGCTCCCGCAGCCCCTGGGACTCCCACCTGAGCGGTATCGCCCACTTTCCAAGCCTTCTCTGGTAATTCGATGAGCGTGAGGAGAGATTGAGCGCCGATCTCACTTAGCCCGGGCATTCCCATCATTGCGTTTGCGCTTGGCTTGGCCTTGGGGTCCTTGGCGATGCTCAGCCGGTTTCTGGAATCCAGCGTTCCCTTCTCGGTTTTCGGAGCTGGGAGCTTGGCCCCACTCTGATCGCCCATCATGCCGGCAATCGAGCCGTCCATGGATAACTTTTCAACCTTGGTGAGAGCCTCTACTTCAGCGTTTCCTTTTTCAGCATTGACGGCCAAAGTCTTTAGAGCCACGGTCGCGATCGTGTTGATTGTAAGGTCCTGCTCACCCATAGAGGGAACCTCGACGAACTGCTTAATTTCGTTTTCGATCTTGTAAGTTTCGGTCGAGCCGGCTTTAAGTTCTCGGCGAATGGGCGCGGCATCTTGAGCAATGATGACTGATGAAGCGGCGGCAAATACGAGGATCCATTTTAGAGATTGGGAGGATTTCATTTTTCTCACAGAATACGTTCGAATTAATTCAGACGCACCTAATTAAAGTATTTGTCGCAACATCGCCAAGAAAACTATCGCTCATGTATCCTTTTGCCCAATGATCCTTGCCGCAATGGCGGCTGTGTCGATGCAGTCGCATAACAGCCTCACGCTTCTGTTCGGCGGCGACATCATGCTGAACCAGATTCCGGTGGAGGGCAAGCCACTCGCTGCCTTAAAGCCGGTATTTGCCACCGCTGACGTGCGTCTAGCCAACCTGGAAATTCCATTGACCGACGCAAACACCCCCACGCAAGGCAAGTCAGCAGCCGAGTTAAAGGCTCGAACGCAATTCATCTTGAAGGCAGACCCGAGACACATCGATGCAATTAGAGGAATTGGAATCCAGTTGGTCAGCCTTGGCAACAACCACGCGATGGACTACGGTCCGCGCGGTTTAAGTCAGATGATTGGCTTATTGGATAAAGCGGCCCTTCAGCACAGCGGCGCCGGAGCAACTTTGGAAATCGCCAAATTAGGGGCCAACTATTCCAGCGTGAGCCTCATTTCCGCGCTCGCATTTATGGGCACGAGGGCAATCAAAAAGCTCACGCCCGCCACCCCCTCGTCCGCCGGCATCCATGCGCTCATTTTTGCCGGGGTTCTGAATAAGAAGAACCGGGAGTACCTCAAATCTTGGATTGCCGCAACCCCGAATGATGGAATCAAGGTGGTTGCGTTGCATTGGGGAATTGAGAAGCAGACGATTCCAACGTCGTACCAAGTCTCCCTCGCACGAGCCTGCATCGATGCGGGAGCGGACATTGTCTGGGGACACCATCCTCATGTCCTACAAGGCGCCGAACTGTACAAAGGGAAGCCGATCCTGTACTCCATGGGCAACCTCATCTCTCGAAAGGAAGGTCCGACGGGATTGGTGCGGCTTTACTATGTCGATGAAAAGCTGCAAGGTTTCAGGTTTCTCCCGCTAGACATAAAAGCAATGCGGGTGTCTCCGGTCGGAGAGAAGTTCGTTAAGGGGCGACTTGAAAACTTTAAAAAGCTTAGCGAAGCAATACAAAAGAGATTCCCGAATAAATTTAGCCGCCCAATTTACGGTTGGCCACTGGACGTAGAGCGTAAGTAATCGCGCAGAAGCGCAAAATCGCTTTCCGTAAGATAGCTATACTTTTCACCGGGCGCACTGGCGATCTCGCCGAACCGCTTGCGGACATATTCCTTGGCTGCGGTCGGCAGGGCCTTGTAGGAATCGCTCTCGATCATCGGGCTGATGGGGTACTTGTAGACCCGCTTGGTGAGATCCAGCTCGCGAAGGTTGAATCTGCTTCCGGACCTTGCTCCAGACTTCTCGTAATCGCGTCTGAAGACATCCGAACCGATTACTGGTTCCGAAAGAGTGACTTCTCCGTATCCGAGAAGCGCATCCACCAATGGCTCGGTCGCTGATTCAACGGATTCAGAGAGCACCCGCAAACCCCGTGAAGTCCTCGTGATAGCGTTTTGCACGTACATCTGATGCTCGAACACCATCAATGCAGCGATGTCGGAATGAGGCGACAGATAGTCCTTCACATCAAAGTAGCGGCTGAGGTCGGTTTTATTGGCGCCAAGCTCAGGGTCGAAGGTAAATCCTTCATCATCTCCAACGGCCGGCGCATTTCCGCGATGTCTCATTTTGCCG
>DATFHI010000296.1:0-2693 GCA_035248525.1 Fimbriimonadaceae bacterium
TGGGAATCTTCAGTTTGAGATAGTCCAGGGTGTAGCGCCCCTTCGGCGTCTTGCCCCAGGCTTTCAGGCCGAAGAAGCCTCCCACGACGAACAAGATGATCACCCACCAGAACTTCTGCATGAAGTCGCCCATGGTAAAGAGGGCAGCCGTGACCGGAGGGAGTTCCACGTCCATTCCGTCAAATATTTCTTTAAACTTTGGAAGCACAAAGCTAAACAAAACGAACAACATGAGCTGGGAGAAGATCAACACCAGCACGGGGTACATCATCGCGCCTTTGATCTTTCCGCGGATTTCCGCTTCGTACTCCAGGAAGCCGGCAAGTCGGTCCAGAATGGTGTCCAAAATGCCGCCAATTTCCGCTGCCCGGATCATGTTGATATAGAGCTTGCTGAAAACGTGGGGATGCTTGAGCATCGCCTCGTTGAGCGCCATACCGCTCTTCACGTCTTGGGTAACGGCAATGACCGCTTCCTTCATCACTGGGTCCTTCATCTGGGTGCCCATGATGTCCAGACATCGGAGGATCGGAATACCGGCGTCGATCATCGTGGCGAACTGCCGCGAGAACACAACTATGCTTTTTGGTTTGAGCTTCTTTTTGCCAATAATGGCTCCGCCCGGTTTGGCGATTTTGCTGGTCTTTTTGATCTCGGTACAGTGCATCGATTGGTCTCGCAGTTTTGCGAGCACCAACTGCTCATTGTCCGCCTCCATCGTGGCGCGAACAGTGCGACCGGATGCGTCTATGGCCGTGTATGCGAAATGCGGCATCGAATGAATCCTCCGTGTTCCACGCGACATCCTGTTCGCGCTTCCGACAAGAAGATTCTCGGTTCGGCCCTTCCATATTCCAACGAAGAATTACAGGTCTTTCTGGAAATTTTCTGGGTTGAATCTGAAAGGTTAAAGTACTACTCGAAGGTTGGCGGAGAAAGCTAAAGCGGGGTGTTAGGGTTGGGGGTTGGTTCGGTTTGTTCGGGTGGTTTCGGGTTGTTCGGGAATGCCTAGTCAGGTGTCATCATGCAGGCAATGGCGGGATGTGGGGAAGAATCGATAAGAACCTCTTGTGCACCCGGATTAATGGACTACTTCTTAGATATCGAACGGGTTAAGCGCGGATGCTTTATAACCCGATTTCCTCATGCCGAATTTGGCGATGGTTGGCTGCTTTTCGAGAACCCAGCGGACACCTTGACGGCAGGAGACTTGGATGATGTGGTCCCCGTTTTGCAAAGAGTCGAGGCAGCGTGTCAGCAAGGAAGCTACTCGGCGGGGTGGGTGGCTTACGAAGCCGCGCCGGCATTCGATTCAGCGTTGGCTACACATCCGGGAAATGGACCGTTAGCAACGTTTCACGTTTATAAATCCCCACCGCAGTTCTTCAAGGAAATCCACGCGGAAGAAAACCCGGGTCCCCTTTGCTGGATCCGGGAAATGGATTCCGATGAGTTCCAAAGCAAGTGCGGAGTTATTCGAGATAAGTTGGCGGAGGGGGAGTCCTACCAAGTCAACTTCACCTTCCGACTCCGAGCGGAAGGAATTTCGGATTTGCCGGTGCGTTGGGCCTGGTTGACGGCGGCCGACCCTCCTCCGTACGCAAGCCTCCTTTGGTCGGAGGAATCGATCATCGCTTCCCTCTCTCCAGAGCTCTTTTTTGAATCGCTATCGGGAAGGATGCGATGCCGGCCGATGAAGGGCACAATGCGCATTGGTACTGGACCCGCAGAAACTCGGCGCAGGTCAGCTGAACTCGCAAGTTCGCCAAAGGAACGGGCTGAAAATTTGATGATTGTTGACATGATCCGCAACGATCTTGGACGCATCGCGGAGCCAGGCTCGGTAGCCACGACTTCCCTATTCGACGTGGACGCGCATCAGGGAGTTTTGCAGATGACCTCGACGGTAGAGTCTGAATGCAAACAACCAATCTCAGAAATTTTCGAAGCGCTGTTCCCCTGCGCCTCGATAGTCGGGGCGCCGAAGGTGCAGACTTCGCAAATCATCCGCGAACTCGAAGTGTCGCCTAGGGGAGTTTATTCGGGGGCGGTGGGGTTGATCCTCCCAGGCGGCGATGCCCGGTTTTCCGTGGCGATACGGACGCTTAGCCAATTTGGCGCCGGGTCGGTGCAGTACGGCGCCGGCAGCGGAATCGTTTGGGATTCTGAGCCGGACCGGGAGTGGCAAGAAACTCTACTTAAAACCGAGGTCCTGAACTCTAATTCACCCGAGTGGGCGCTGATTGAGACATTTCGTTGGCCCGAGCGGCCAGATTTGCCGCTAGTACAGTGGCACTTAGACCGCCTGCAGGTTTCCGCGCGAGAATTTGAGATTCCTTTTTCCAGATGCGATGCGAAGGCACTACTGGAAGAGTTGGATGGATGCCCTCGACGTATCAGACTACGGTTGAATCGTAGGGGCGAACTGGCATTGGATTCTGAGCCACTCCAGGATTCTCCAGTTCAAATTTGCGCCCAGTTCGCCAAGCGACCGGTGCACTCAGGCGACCCTTCACTGCGTATCAAGACCAATAGACGACAACTCTATGATCGAGCCCTTGATGAAGTCGGACTTGAAGAAGCGGTGTTGTGGAACGAGCGCGGCGAGGTTACGGAATTCGCCAAGGGAAACCTCTTGGTGGAGATCGATGGCCGGTTGGCTACTCCGCCCAAAAGCTCCGGCCTCCTACCCG
>DATFHI010000297.1:0-4164 GCA_035248525.1 Fimbriimonadaceae bacterium
CGGCCAGCCGTGGGGGGGACCTCCAGGGCTCCAATGGCGGGGACAATACGCATTCATTGAGTTCCCAATCCGAGGTTATCAAGAGCATAAGATCGTCCGAATCGACAGCAAAACCGGAAAGGTGCAAGTCGTGGTCCATGAGACAAGTCCGACTTTCATCGATCAAGGCAAGACGAATGCCCGGCTCCTGGCAGATGGAAAGCAGCTAATCTGGCAGTCGGAGCGTGATGGTTGGAGTCACCTTTATTTGGTGGACACGGAAACCGCCGCGATCCGCCAAATCACTCATGGAAATTTTGTTGTCCGCGGAATCACCAACGTGGACGAAGATTCCAAGCAGATCTGGTTTACAGCAAACTGCCTCGGCAAAACGCCCAAAGGTGATCCGTATGAGATCCAGCTATGCCGGGTCAATTTCAACGGCACCGGCTTTACGCAACTGACAAAAGGCGACGGTACCCACACTGTTCAATTCTCTCCCGACCGCGAAACGTTTGTGGATACCTATTCCAGGGTCGAAATGGCGCCGATCCACGAGTTGCGTCGAGCGAGCGACGGGCAGTTGGTGGCCGAGTTGGCGAAGGCCGACATCGAGCAGCTTCTGAAAAATGGAGTTCGCCTACCGGAGCCATTCGTGGCTAAGGGCCGTGACGGCAAAACGGACATCTGGGGTGTTGTCATCAAACCGACCAATTTCAATCCGAATCGGAAATATCCGGTGATCGAGAACATCTACGCGGGTCCGCACGACAGTTTCGTTCCCCACGGTTTCCGACCCTTCTTCAACATGCATCGCTTGGCAGAGCTCGGCTTTATCGTGGTGCAAATCGACGGAATGGGTACGAACAATCGTGGAAAGGCCTTTCACGACGTCTGCTGGAAGAATGTGGCCGACGCCGGCTTCCCGGATCGCATTTTGTGGATGGAAGCTTTAGCTAAAAAGATGCCCCAGGCGGACATCTCCCGTGTCGGCATATTTGGCACCTCAGCGGGAGGCCAAAGTTCAACCGGCGGCGTCCTGTTCCATCCGGAGTTTTACAAGGTCGCGGTCAGCGCTTGTGGATGCCACGACAACCGCATCGACAAGCAGTGGTGGAACGAACAGTGGATGGGATATCCGGTTGGGCCGCACTATGCCGCGCAGTCCAACATCACGAATGCCTCGAATCTGAAAGGACATCTACTATTGATCGTAGGCGAGCAAGATCGAAATGTACCGCCGGAGACGACATTTCGACTCGCGGACGCGCTCATCAAGTCGCAAAAGGAGTTCGACCTGGTAGTGATTCCCGGCGCGGACCACACGGACGGTGGACCTTATGGAGAAAGGAAGCGGCGCGACTTCTTTGTGCGATGGTTGCACGGAGTCGAGCCGCCTCGAAGCAACGATTAGCGGGCGCTTGGGATCGAGCGAACTCCGGTTAGATTGGGGCTCGCTTCCCTTTTCTCCTTGCTGAAGAGGGCATCCAAGCTGATCGGACCGGCCCCGGCTGCGCTGAAGAAGAGGAATACGAAGCTATATAGTGCTGCCAATTCCCCTTTATTCACAATGGGCCAGAAGCTGCCCGGAGCGTGGACTTGGAAATAGGCGACCGCCATCATGCCCGAAAGGATGAAGGCTATCGGCCGGGTTAGCAGACCAAGAATTAACAACCCGCCTCCAATCAACTCCAGAATGCCGCCAATCCAAAACTGACTCATAACCGGGGGTTGGCCGGGCGACTCCAACTCGCCGAATATTTTTTGGATGCCGTGCTGGACAAAAAGGAATCCGACTGCGATCCTAAGGATACTTAGCAGATACGGAGTCCAGGATTTGTATCGGTCCGAAAAACTTAGTGATTCAACGTTCATAGTACACCTGACGCTTTCCTGTCTGGACGCGTTCCCAGAATTTTTGGACTAGGCCATTAGGCCGTTTGGGGAATGTTCGGATGGAAGCGCCGCTGCAGATGCTCGATCACTTGATCCGCGTATTCCTGCCCCACTTGCAAGGTCGTTGGGGGATCAAAGAAGGTTGGACTCGACCAGGCGCTTGCGAATTGATCAGGCAACGTCTCCGGCACTTCCATCCCACCGAGCGTGAGGCACGCGGCTGTCCACATCCGCGGTACCGTCTCCAAGTTGTAACCTCCCCCGCCCACGGCAACAATCGGCAGCTCCAACTCCTTAATCCGGCGAACTGCGCCCAACCAGTGTTGAGCATCCGAGCGGATGTGTCCCAAGGGATCCAGCCCATGGGTGTCCGTACCGAGTTGCAAGACGATCGCCTGCGGGGCGAATCGCTCTAATGCCGGGAGAATGCCGAATTCAAAGGCTTTCAGCCAAACATCGCCGGTGGTGTACGCCGAAAGTGGGACATTGAGGGATGTGTATTCGGCCCCAATTTCATCCACGTTTCCGGTTCCGGGGAAGAGAGTCCTTCCCTCTTCATGAATCGAACAGGTCAAAACCCGCGGTTCGTCGTACAGCAGAAATTGGACGCCGTCTCCATGGTGGACATCGATATCCACATAGGCCACGCGGTCGAACTTCTCTAGCAGAATTTGGCAGGCAATGGCGGGATCATTGAAAATGCAGAATCCGCTGGCTCGATTGCGGTGGGCATGATGCAATCCGCCGCCAATACCGAACGCCAAATTTGCCCCATTTCGAACTGCCCGGGCGGCGCTTGCCGTAGCGGCCACGTAGGCTAGCGAAGCTTCAAACATCCCGGCAAACAAGGGGTTGTCCCCTTTGCCAAAGCCATATCGCTGAGGTTCAACAGTTTCTGCCGATTCGTTGGCAGGATCCAGGTGACGAACGGCCTCCACGTATTCCGGATCGTGACAAAGGAGCAAATCCCGCTCGCTTCCTTCCCCGGGGTCGATTGGTGTCACTCCGTAGAATTCGAGGAGTTCGATCGTGCGTCGCAAGCGTTCGGGCTTCAGGGGATGCCCCGGGCCGAAAGAGTAGTCCAAAATTTTCGGCGAATAGTAAAAGTGAGGGAGTGTGCTCAGCTCTGTGGGCTTCTCCATTCTTGCATCATCTCCACCTGCATTTGCTGAATTTCCAGCAGGTGCTGCCATTGGTCTTGCATGAGCTTGTCTAGCTTCTCGTGCAGATGACGAATTTCTAGCTCAGCTTTTAGATTCACCTTGTAATCGTTGATCCCGCGAAGCCGATCGCGCGCCTCCTGTCGGTTCTGACTCATCATAATTACTGGCGCTTGAATTGCCGCAAGACAGGACAAAACCAAGTTCAGCAAAATGAAAGGAAATGGATCGAATGGTCGGGTGAGAAGTACGATATTCAGCATCATCCACCCGAGAATCACACCACCAAAGCAAATGATGAATCCCCAACTTCCACCAAAGGATGCGATTTTGTCGGCCAATCGCTCCCCGAATCGCAATGACTGATCAAACTCAAGGTCACTATTGGCAGTGAGCAATTCGCTCTTGTGCATGCTTGCCAGCACGGCTTCATTCAGGGTTCGGGTTTCCCCTTGATCCTCCTTCAGTAGATCTTCGATGTGCTTGAGCCTTGCCACGTTAAGTGATTCCAAGCTCACATAACCATCAGCGTTCCAGTTGATCGCCATTGCCTTTAGAGTTGGCAACAGAGACTCTCGTACCAAATCGACCGGAATTGCTTCAGATGCGGGCACATCTTTGCCGGTAACAATGCAGCGAACTTTTCGGGGGATGTTTGTCATTGCTAAGAGTCTCGATACGCCTTTAGTCTAAATCGCCAACAAGGGACTTGCGCCCTGAATCGTTCAAACGGCTCGCCGAATTGTTTCGCCAGATAGCCTTCCTCCAAACCTCGGACCAACACTTCCCACCAAATTACTCCGAGAACGGCATACACCACCACGAGAGGGGATCCAAGGCCAATTCCAACCGCTATCCCCTGCAAAATCCCACCGAGGGCCATGGGATTCCGGATGTGACGGTACGGACCTGCAACCACGAGTTTTCTCGTCCCTACGGAAGGAAGCGGCGTACCTTCACCTTGATGAGTCATGACCCAGCCGGAAATCAAACCAACCGATCCGCCGAATACAAAAAGCCCGATCGCAAGCGGCAACTGCCAGACTGTTCTCCACCAATTCGCACTCCAACCAAGCCACACTTCCGCACTCGCGATTGCGAGCGGGATTAAGAGCAGAAACGTTCCCCA
>DATFHI010000298.1:0-10917 GCA_035248525.1 Fimbriimonadaceae bacterium
CGCAAGGGCGCAACGGACTCCACCCTCTGCGGACGCTACGACGGCTTGGGCGCACTGCATGGCGCAACCAATGCTCGGGTTGCCACTACGGAATCACTGAAGTCCAACTCTTTCCGGGCCAGGATGGGATTTCCGGATGGATCTACTTTTGAAGCCGAAGACTTCTATAAGCGATTCCCCCGAATGCGAGCCAAAAGCGCGCCGTTCCTGAAGGACATGCCACCCAACCCCTGGGTCTCGTTCGCAATGCAGAAATGATCTAATCGTTCCGGCGGGCAAATGCGCTCAGGATATTGGAATATCCATCCGCCCAAAGCGGGGTATTTTCCGGGATCATCGGCGGGAACCAGGTCGACCCCTTGACCAGATTGGTCAGATCGCTATCCAAGTTCGCCATAACCACCCAACGCGACGGCCGCTTGCCGGTGAGGATCTCTTCATCCGTCGGCGAGTCCTCCTGGGAATAGATCGCCATCCCCAGCTTTTGCGCGATCTTTCCGAGAATGGGTTCCAGATTCAAATACCGATTGGAGATATGAAAGGCGAGGATGCCGTGCTCCGCCAATTTCGAGCGGTACATCGTAACGGCTTCCAATGTCAGCAAGTGGAGAGGAATCGAGTCGCTACTGAAGGCATCTAGCTCGATCAGGTCGTACGGTCCGGACTGTTGTCCAAGCGTCAATCTAGCATCGCCTAGCACGACGTTCAGATCCGCCTTCGTGTCCTTCAAATAGGTGAAATACTTCGGATCCTTGGCAACCTGCTCCACCACCGGATCGATTTCAAAGTAGGTCATCGTTTGCCCGGGCTTGCCATACGCCGCACAAGATCCCACCCCCAACCCGACCAAGGCAATGCGTTTCAGCTCAGGAAAGGAGGCGAATACTTGTCCGATGGGTCCTGAGCGCGTGTAGTAAGTGAGGGGTTCGGACGGATGCAGAGTGTCCTGAATACCATGGGTTGTGGTGCCATGCACCAATTCATGAAAGCGCTCGTTCTGGAGGAACACAACCCGGTGAACGCCGAAGAAACTTCGTCCAGAGAAAGCAACCAACCCGGCCGAATTGGTGTGCATGAGTTGGGATCCAAGGAAGAGACTCCCTAGCATCAACCCATATCGAATTGGGTGGTCGACCATCAAAAAGCAGAGGATTGCCGGCAGTCCAATGACCAATCCGGTGCGGGCCTGACTCGGCGCCATCCCCAACTGCTGGGCAAGCAATGCGAGTCCAATGACTAACAGCAGCATCGTAACCGCAGCGCCAAAGTCGAGCGAGCGCTTTGCTTTGGAGTCCGGCTTTGGCGGACGCAATAGGCAAGCCGCCACCAGCGCGATCGGGTACTCCGCCAAAGTGCTGAATAGGTACGGAGCCAGAAGGGCATTGAACAATCCCCCAACCGCTCCCCCAACCGAGAGCCAAAGGTAGAACTCGGTGAGATTGCCGGCGGGTGGACGGGTCTCCGCCAATCGGGAGTGGCACATCAGCGCCGCCATTGTAAATGCGAGGAGATGGATGGCGAGCAGCAGAAACATCGGTTCCGTCGCCTCCAAAATCATCACCAGGGCGAGCGGAGTAACCACCAACGGGAGGATGCGAGCCCAAAGCTTGGAACTCGGCATTTTGCGCTTCGCGAAGGCGACGATAAACGTGGCCAGGTAGATGGCGAGCGGCACGATCCACAGCAGCGGCATTGGAGCCACGTTGGTGGTCATGTAATTGGTCACACCAAGAAGCAGACTCGAGGGAACGGCGGCGAGCGCCACCCAAGTCAGCCTTCGGGGCCAGGTTAGTGTTTCCTTTTCGGGACGCTCTTCCACTTGTGGGTTCTGTTTGCCTACCCAAACTGCGCACCCTGCCATCAAAGCAATCAACCCAAAGAGTCCGAATTGCCAAATGTGCGCTTGGTCAGTGAGCGGAAGGGCAGGTTCCAGGAGAAAAGGATAGGCCAGCAGCGCGATCATGCTGCCCAGATTGCTGGCGCTATACAAAAAGTAGGGATCTTTGGCGTGGGGGTCGCGGGTGGTTGCGAACCAACCTTGGATGATGGGGGCGCCGGCGGAAAGTGCAAAGAACGGCGCGCCAACCATTCCCAACAGCACCAATAGCACTTGCCACGGACTGTTTTCCAATCCGGATTCAGCGGGTAGAGATAGTCGGCAGAGAATTGCCGCGGCTATGAGCACGAGGATGTGCAGGACGGCTTGCTTTTTAGGTCCGAGCCATTGCACCCCGGCGTGCGCGTAGGCGTATCCAGCCAAGAGCAGCACCTGGAAGAACAGCATGCTGGTAGTCCACACCGCAGGCGATCCGCCAAACCGAGGCAGGATCATCTTGGCGACCATCGGCTGGACCAGGAATAGGAGCCCGGAGCTTAGGAACAGGGTCAGGGTGTAGAGCGCGCGCAAGGTTGCGAGTTTACGTTATTGCAAACTCCCTCTCGACACGGACGTCTGGAAAGGTGTAGCTTGCAGAAGTCATGAAATTGTTTTGGACAGTTAGCCTATTGTCCTTTCTGGTAGCCTTAGCCACCGCAAACGACAATGTTCATTCTTGGCTGGACCATGAATTTGAAATGTCAGTCGGTATGACCTCCCACGAAAAAGATGCCAAAGTTTCCGGGACGAACGTGAATTGTGTGTTCAATGCCCGTGTCGCGCCGATGCCTTCTGAACCTCCATCATCAGTGAAGTGGGAGCGGGCAACGTTGATTTCACTAAAAGTAGTGTGCGAAGACCTTAACGTTACATTTACGCCTGCACCCCTAAATGCAGGAAATCTTAGCAAAACTATACGCATAGCTACCACACACTTTGATGATAATGCAACTATTGAGTTCACGGTGACTGGAAAGTTTAAGTTGGAAGATGATGATAATGGAATGGGGACGATTACAGTCGAGAAAGTCTGGGCAGCTTCGCTGAGGTCATATAATCGCGCTCACTTGCTTGCAACTCGAAAAGATTATGATCCGTATCAACTGGATCTAGGTCCCTATGGATATTCGTGGAACTCAATACAAGGAGTTACAGATGGCAGGCCGAAAATTGTAAGCCTGAAGCATTCTGTAGTTCCGGCAAGCGGATCCGAAAAGAACCAAGAGGAGCCAGCTGTAGGACTCGGCTTATTGGGCAGTACATTTGTATTTTGGTTTACTCACGGCTGGGCGAGCGGGATGGAAGCCTCTTATTCTTCTCATGCGGACTCGAATGGAGTGCTCTTACCAGGAACCCCGACAAACGATGACGGCAATTTGTTGTGGCCAGAAATCTACGATTACTGTTTTATGGGTAGGACAGTGCCACCAATCAATTTAGTATTAGCTTATAGCTGCTCAACAACAAGCGTGTATCCACAATGTTCTGACGCATTTGGAATAACAATTACAATTTTTGGCTACACAATTCCGCTTAATGATCGAGCTTATGCTGGATTTGCTCGTACTGTATGGTCAATGGGGCATCGAGTTGATGTACCAGCTGGCTATTGGCCATTATATGAACATTCAAATCGAGTACTCTTATTTCTGTCGCAGGGTAACACAATCGATGAGGCAGTTACTGAGGCCAATGACCGGGTTCGAGTCTGTGATGATGTCGGGCAAAGGCTTGACATGGAAGTAAAGGGCGATCAATTTGCTCGAATAATATATGTGTACATGAGTGGAACCTGAGTGGTCTGAAGATAGGAGGTATAATTGGTACCTTATTCCATAATATGCGCGGCCATTCATTGGCAACAATTGGCCGATCAGGAATTGATCGCGCGAACAACAAGGCTTGCTAATACTTGCCTTCAGTCCTTTGAAGGCAAGCAAATCCAAGCAGTTCCGTCCAATTTTTCAATTGTTGTTCAGGATGATTTCTTCGAAGGTTGCAGGAAAGTTCGATTCGGGATGAATTCCGTCACGATCGACAGCCACACCGGCTACATTCCTTATGCTCATTTCAGAGTTTCCTCGGTAGAGGACAACCTCTCCGCGGAGATTCCAACACGAGAGCAGATACAAGCAAGAATAACTTCGATCTGTAAGAGCGCAGGAATGAAGAGTGACATCAGGGTTACGGACGTAAGTCGAGAAAAATCCCTGACCATACATTTTTCTCCTGTTTGGTCCGGTCTGAGATACTCAAATTTTCACGCCAGTGAGATCGTTTTCGATATGACGGGCGCCGTGAGAGATCTGTACCTGGGTTGGTATCCGGCGCCGCCGGCGAGAATGCCTCAAATTAATTTTACGAAGAACGATTGTCTTTGGCTCGCAGTGCAAAAGCTTGCAGGAAGAGGCGACTACGTTGCTCGTACCGAGGCGAGACCCACCGAGTTAGTCATTTCTTGCGAGGATCAAAGCGAATCTGCAGAATTTTATAATCGCCCGGCGGTGCCCCGTCCACTAAGCGATCCCGCAGTGCGGCCCGACATATTATCGAGGGTTGTTTACCATGTAATTCTCCGAGTAGACGCTTCCGAATCTTCTCGCGTCGATCATTTTATGTTCGATCCAAGCAATGGCAGCTCTGTTTGGAGTTCAACGCCGAAGCTTGGAGCTCCCGATCCGCCCATCTCAGCAATTCGGGCATGGATTCCACCTTCCACTGGAATTTTCCGGATTGCTTCTAAGTCTGGCAAAGCATGGGGGAATCTGAGTAAAAATCTGAAGCGTACAGTGGCACAAAAACACATAGTTCCCAATTGCTTAGTTCTAATTGGAAACCGCGCACTCTCAGGTCAGTGGTTACCAAAAGAGAAGCGCACCCTAGTGGAATCAGCTGGATCCATTTATTCTCTGGTGACACGTTGATATCGATCATGCTGGGGAAGGAATCTACACATTTGGAAAAAAAATGGTATTTACTACTTTAATTGCATCGATACTGTGCTCACATGCGGAAATTATTCAAGGAATAGTTTCGCAAAAAGCGATTATCCTTCAAATAAGGGATACGTGGCGAAGCAAACTAGATGGTAATGATCCGCAACCCGATAGCTCTTTCGTGATAAGTGAGAAAAATGGTTTGCGCTTTTTCACTAGTTCGAGCGACCGAGCGGTTTTTTGGATGTCATCCGGACTCTTACTGCAGTACTCTACAAGTCGCAAGACACAGGAATATCTTTCAAACGGCGCTGAAATCTCAGATGTAGAACTCAAAGATGCGGTCCGCTTGGTAGCCAGAGCGGCTGGATGGGCAAACGAAGTATGCATTCGGTCAGCTAAATCCCATTCATATCGGGTGTCCCAAAGTTGGCATGGTTTTCCGTTCCATAGTCCGTCCATGCAGATCAGTTTGGACAAGTGTGGCAATGTCCGTAACATGGAGTACTTGGAAGGAGACCGGTTGCCAAGTGAACCAACCGCAGATTCTCCTCCAGACTTGCGCGTGAATTTGGACTCGGCTGTGAATGCAGCTTGCAATACACTGCTGGAAAAGTATGCATTCGAACAGTTCGAAATTTTGGATTCAGCACTCGGATACTTCTATATCGACAACAGCCGTGTCGACAAATTGCCAAGCCGTCTCGAAACGATCATACGGAAAGACGGTTCCCGGACGTTTCCGGTTGGTCTTGTGCCTGGAATCAACTACTCTCCGCAGACCGCCGTCTGTTACAAAATTTGGTTACGTACGGGATTGCCTTCCAGCGTTGGGTCAGGTGCAAAGGTGCTTGATTGGTGGATGTACATCGATGCCGTCACTGGTAGAGCAATCAACGTGGAGATGGCTTCGGACTTGCTTCAGATTGGAGCAATTACAAACTTCACTTCATCGGATTCGATTAAGGGCAAAAATGAAGTCTTTTTTGGGTCAAAATGGATCGATGCCTTTCCGCATCCAGATATTGAATTCGGCGGTTTCAATAGACACGTTCTCGTCCGAAATCGCAGATTCATTTACGCCGGTCAAAGCGGCCCAAAGAATGTAGTGAGGCTGAAATCCGACGGTAAAACTATCTTCCTGGTCTACAGAACTTAAGGAGATGCTGGCCCACGACTTTCCAAAAATTGTTACCTCGACCAGTTTTTCATCCCCAACGCCTCCAAAGCCAACTATTCTCGGCGGCTAGAATTGCTGCAGTTGGCACAGGCGAAAAGGCAAAATGGATACGCATGACCCGCCCAATGATTAGTGCGGTGGAGTGGGCATTGAGAAATCCCCCCAGAAAGTTTGGAGTGTCCAACTAAATAAGTGGAACATGTGCATCTGCCCTGCTCTAAGCTTCATTTTGATTTCGCTGCATGCGCCAGCAATCGATGAGACTAGCGACGCGGCTAGAAGCCTCTTAAACCTTGCGGCCTCTCCAAATGTTGGGCTCCGCGGTCAATTTGACTCAGCCAACTTGAGCATCCGGGGAGTGCCAGGTTTTTCTTCGATTGAGTACACCTTCAAAACGTCTTTAATCGTTTTGAGCAACGCGTCCAAACGTCTCATGTTTCTCCGTATATCTGATGAAACGTTCCAAGACTTAGAACACCCGTTGGACGATGCCGGCTGCATATCGCGCGTTTTGAGCTTCTGTAAGAAGGTCGGAATTGAATACGACCTCACTTTCAGAATGCCCAAAGTCGATGAAAGGAGTGGAATCGTGTCCGTGGTTGCGGACATGGGATACAGGGGCGCGTCAGGTGGAACGCTGACCGCGCAAGTCGATCCGAGATCAGGCGCGATTACGAACTTCAACGCGGGCCACGCAACATTTGCCCCGCCGATCGGCGATCCGCCCGAGGTTTCAAAACTTCAAATGCAGCAGTCAATGGCCCTCCGCTTGGCCGAGCGGGGATATTCCGAGATAGAGCTTGGAACGACGAATTTAGAGGTCGGCTACCTGGCACCCCAAAATTTTGAGCGGGACTTGAATAATTATTCTCCCTCGTTCGCCCGGGCGGTTGCGATGCAAACGAGTTGCTATACGATGATTAGCTGGATTCGTGACCTTTCCGACCGGCGGGTCGTGAGGGTGCTCCAAGATCCTTGTCGGGTGAACTCATATCGGTCCTTAAATTGAGAGGTAATGGACCCAAGCCAATGGTCGATCGAATCCCGTGGTATTCGATCACCGATCAGGCATTACTCCTCAGAAATGGAAAAGCGATCGAAACTCGCGGCTCTTCAATTCAGCCTACGCTAAGGCCGTATGGAGCGCGTTTCGATCGTCGATTCGTCCTCCTGGATGGAAAGAGGTGTCGGGCGTTCGCGTTCGATTCCAGATTGAACCGGGTGAGATTTGATCAAGGTAAGGAGACCCGCTATGGCCGAGTCACCGGGCTACTGAAAGATCTCCTAGTCTCTGGGGCCGAAGTGCAAAAGCATGTCGCTCGCTAGCGATGCACAGGCTGCGTCAGGTGCAGCCCAACCGAGAGGGCCAAAGGAATAAGACGAGGGGCGGGAGCGGTTCGCGCCGACTTTTTTGGAAAGAAGGGTCCCGGGCCCTTGACATTGGCGGCCCGACCTGCCTACAATATCTCTTGCGCCTGACTTCAGTGCGCAGCACCTTGAAAGCTCAATAGAGATAGACGTTCAGAACAGTAGTCTACAAGAAATGAGATCGAACTAAAAGCTCGATCCCGTTGAAGGCTTCTCAACACAGTTGGGGAGTCGGAGGCCCTGACCCTGCGAACTTGTTTCGGTGGCGAAGGGTGCCAGCAATGGCAACTCCAAACAAAAGAGTTAACCATCCCGATTTATCGGGATTGGATCAACACTTTCTTCGGAGAGTTTGATCATGGCTCAGGACGAACGCTGGCGGCGTGCCTAAAACATGCAAGTCGAACGAGGTAGCAATACCTAGTGGCGAACGGCGGAGTAATACATGAACAACGTGCCCTAAAGTCCGGGACAAACGCAGAAATGCCATAAATACCGGATGTGGTGGAGAGATGGCATCATCATTCCATTAAATGGTTTTTCGCTTTAGGAGCGGTTCATGGCCTATCAGGTAGTTGGTGGGGTAATGGCCTACCAAGCCGACGACAGGTAGCGGGTCTGAGAGGATGATCCGCTCGAGTGGGACTGAGACACGGCCCACACACCTACGGGTGGCAGCAGTTGGGAATCTTGCACAATGGGGGAAACCCTGATGCAGCGACGCCGCGTGGAGGATGACGGATCTAGGTCTGTAAACTCCTTTTTCATGGAAAGACTTAGGACGGTACCATGAGAATAAGGACCGGCTAACTACGTGCCAGCAGCCGCGGTAAGACGTAGGGTCCAAGCGTTGTCCGGATTTACTGGGCGTAAAGAGCGCGTAGGCGGTCTGTTAAGTGTGAAGTGAAATCTCCAGGGCTCAACCCGGAAACTGCTTTACATACTGGCAGACTTGAGGAATGCAGAGGTTTGTGGAATTCCTGGTGTAACGGTGAAATGTGTTGATATCAGGAGGAACACCCATGGCGAAGGCAGCAAACTGGGCATTATCTGACGCTGAGGCGCGAAAGCGTGGGTAGCAAACAGGATTAGATACCCTGGTAGTCCACGCCCTAAACGATGGATACTAGGCGTAAGAGGTATCGACCCCTCTTGTGCCGCAGCTAACGCATTAAGTATCCCGCCTGGGGAGTACGGCCGCAAGGTTGAAACTCAAATGAATTGACGGGGACCCGCACAAGCGGTGGAGCATGTGGATTAATTCGATACTAACCGAAGAACCTTACCCAGGTTTGACATCGATCGTAAGCCCAAGAGATTGGGCCCTCCCCCACAAGGGGACGTGAAGACACTTGTTGCATGGCTGTCGTCAGCTCGTGCCGTGAGGTGTACGGTTAAGTCCGCCAACGAGCGCAACCCTCGTCCTGTGTTACCAGCATGAAAGATGGGGACTCACAGGAGACCGCCGGTGTAAGCCGGAGGAAGGTGGGGATGATGTCAAGTCAGCATGGCAGTTACGCCTGGGGCTTCACACATGCTACAATGGGCGAAACAATGGGCAGCAATACCGCGAGGTGGAGCAAATCCCAAAAATACGCCCCCAGTTCAGATTGCAGTCTGCAACTCGACTGCATGAAGGCGGAATCGCTAGTAAACGCAGGTCAGCTATACTGCGTTGAATACGTTCCCGGGTCTTGTACACACCGCCCGTCAAGTCACCTGAATTGTCTTCACCCGAAGTCCGTGGCCTAACCGCAAGGAAGGAGCGGCCGAAGGTGAGGGGGGTAAGGGGGACTAAGTCGTAACAAGGTACCCGTACCGGAAGGTGTGGGTGGATCACCTCCTTAAAGGATAAGCACTCTTCACTGCACTGCAGAGAAGACATATCCAGGTCGGTCTACAGTTTTGAATTTCTCTAAAGAGCTTTCAAGAAAGCCTCTCGAGCAATCGAGAGGCTTTTTGTGTTTTCACTGCTGACGAATTTCGCGCGATTACGCCTTTACCAGGCGGAAGCTGCCGGGCTTCGATCCTGGCGCGATCTTCCACCCCGGACTAAGCGTCAGCTTCCAACCCGGACCCGAAAGGTCGCCCGCCGATTTCGGCGCCTTGACGATCGCGGACTTGAAGTCTGATGAAATGAGCACGCCATCGGACACCTCCAGCGTCCCCCATTCATTTATGAGCGTCGCGGTCGGATAGAAAGTGCCTTCGGAATTCATCGGAAATACGGTCGACGGATTAAAGGAGATGTTCATCTTGACCATCGGAAATTCCAGGATAGGCCCGTCCACGTACGCCTTGATAATCTCCTGCCGCCTTGCCTGTCTTTCTCGATCTCGGATCCCTTCTGAGATCTGCAAATTCTCGTAGCCATACGGCTTCGCAAGTTCGATGATCTCCTTCTCGCCCGTCGACAGATCGGCGCCGATGGTTTTGGCATATGTGTCCGCCAAGCTCATATCGGGCTTGATTTGCTTGCGCCAGCGGACTTCATCGAACCGATTTGCCTCCGCGACGTTGAGAAGGAAAGCGTAGGCCGTACCCGTAAAGTAAGCAAATCGACGGGCGTAGGTGTCCAGGCCGACTGCCGTCCGGAGTTGGTTGGCAAGCCACAGCCGGGATTCCGGTTCCCAACCGCCTCGGAGCATGTAGCCCGTGTATTGCGCGAGCCCCTCATTCAGTTCCAAGGCGTCCTCTTCCTTCTTGGCGTCCGGAAACTTTCGGTATCGCATTTGGCGAAACAGGAGAGCCTTGCCCCCTGCACGCTCCCTCTCCTTTTGGTCGGTGGCATACAAAGCCTCCGACAACGCCCGCAACTCGATCTGCAGCCACAAGCGCCCATCGTAGGTCTCCATCTGGGCGTTCTTGGGAGATGCCTGAGGAATTCCCAATGCCGGCTGGATCTTGTGGAACAGCTCATGGATAACCAAGGTTGAGCGCTCCGCCCGATTTTCAGGCAACGGCCACATCACCATCGACCAAAGCTGGTTTTTCCAGGCAAACGAATAGTTTGCTATGCCGATTTGAGGCGGAAGAGTGCCGGTAAAGACGGACCCGACCTTCGAAAATCCCGTTTCGGGTGGTTCCATATTTGCAACCATCGCCCGAGTTGATGGGTCCACAAACAGCAAGCGGCCGTAAATGGGCTGGCCCCACAGCTTGCCGGCGTCGTCATCGGAGATCCACTTTGCCTCTTGAAAGTATCGTTCCGCCAGAGTTAGGTCGATAGGAGATTGACCCTGGGGCGAAACTATGGACAACGTTGCGATCAGCGATAAAAACACAGCAACACTCTACTAGGTTCAATACCAATTGAGGAACCCGCCAGGTTCCTGACCAGCTCTGACGCATCTTGAACTTACGTCAGTCATACTCGTTAATACAACCATGCCCCGACTGCTTGCCACGTTCCTGTGCTTGTTCGCCATCTTGATCTCGGCCGTGGGGCAGACGGTGTCAGCCGATACGGAAAAGGTTCGTCAACTTATCATCGAGGGCAAGTACGCGGAAGCCGAGAAACTGGCTCGGGATATCGTGGTGAAGACGCCCAATGATCC
>DATFHI010000299.1:0-4970 GCA_035248525.1 Fimbriimonadaceae bacterium
CCGGCGATCCTGAGTTCATTTCGCTCCGCGATGCGCTCAACTCCGGCAAATTTAAAGTCGTCAAGCTCACTAGCTCGATGGCGGCCAACGGCGCAACCCCAGCGATCGAGACCACGACCTATCAGATCACGGGCGATGTCGAAGGACTGAAGAAGTCCCTCACGCAAAGTCCAAACCCTCAAATGAAACAGAGCGTGGCGGGCACGCTTGACCCGATTCTGTTCGCGAAGAGCAACGGCGACCTTCGACTCGGCGTTCCCGACAAGATCGACGCCTTCACCCAGGCGACGGGTCTCGGATATTTCCGCGAGACCCCCGCGAAGATGAAGGACATCTTTGCCAAGACGAAAACCGATCCGCAAACCCGGGTCCCCAACCGCGACACCGCCGCCTTGATGACGATCGAGTCCAAGACGGTGCCGTGGTACATGTTCTTCTTCGCAATCGCCTTTGGACTCCTGATGGCGTTCCTCATCGAAGCTCTCACTGACTACTACGTGTCGACTCACAAGAAGCCAGTGCAGGAAGTCGCAGGTGTTTCGTCGGCGGGTCCTGCACCCATGATCATTCAGGGCTTTGCCTATGCCGCAGAGTCCAGCGTGTTCATGGTTTTTGGCATCGTTATCGCCCTTATGGCGCCACTGTTCTTCTTCCCGCCTGCCCAATACGGCAGCTATATACTTAGCTTCTACGGTGTCGCTCTGGTTGGTTTGGGCCTCCTCACCACCACCGGCTACGTGTTGGCGATGGATACCTTTGGTCCGATTTCCGATAACGCTCAAGGCGTTTATGAGATGTCGGGCGAAGGTCACGACAACGAGTACGGAAGCAAGGCCGTTCAGCGATTGGATGCCGCGGGTAACACCACCAAGGCGCTTACCAAGGGGTTTGCAATTGCGACGGCAGTAGTTGCCGCAGTTGCGCTGTTCCACTCCTACTTGGAGGATGCGCAGATTTCGACCATTGGAATTCGATTGGATCTTCCCGAGATCTTCCTTGGATTCCTGATCGGCGCCGCTGCTCCTTATCTCTTCTCCGCCTCCACGATCAATGCGGTTGGACGAGCTTCCTTCCAATTGATCAATGAAGTGCGACGGCAGTTCCGAAGCGATCCGGGAATCATGGCGGGTACAAGCAAGCCCAATTACGGCGCCTGCGTATCCATCGTGACGGCGGCCGCTCAAAAGGAACTGCTTGGTCCGGGCATTCTCGCCATTTCCCTGCCGGTTGCAGTTGCCTTTGGATTCTCCATCGGCAAGCCGCAAGTCAATGTGGGCGGACAAATGCTGAACCTCACCGGCGCGCAAGCGCTCGGTGGTTTCCTTGCCGGCGCGATTGCCAGCGGCCAACTTATGGCCGTACTTTTGGCGAACTCCGGTGGAATGTGGGACAACGCTAAGAAGCTCATCGAAGATGGACTTTATGGCGGCAAAGGTTCTGATGCCCACAAAGCGGGCGTCGTCTGCGACACCGTAGGCGATCCGTTCAAGGACACCGCCGGACCTGCGCTCAATCCGTTGATCAAAGTCATGAACTTGGTTGCCCTCCTGTTGGCGCCAGTTGTGATCAAGCCGTTTGGAGATTCCACGCTTGCAATCATTACGATTACGGCGTTGGCTCTGCTTGCCTTTGCGATCGTTCAGTCTAAGCGTGGATCGCTTTCGACGGAGATGCAAAAGGCTTCGGGGAGCACGGATACACCCCCGCCAGCCATCGAGGAAACCAAGCCTCAGATGCGCATAACGGTGGACGACGAGGAGCCGGTCGAAGAACCAAAGAAGGAAGACTAAGGTTCATGCTCAAGCGCCCTGCCCCACCCGGGCGGGGCGCTTTTTTTGTTACCAGCGAAATCCTATCTATTCGTGAGAAAATGAATCGGGCGACGTAGAGAAGAAAGATGAGCGACTTGGACCTGCGCAAACAGACCATTCTGCGAGCGGTGATTGTGGAATACGTCACCGGCGCGGAACCGGTCGGCAGCGAGTTGCTCGTCCAGAAATACGGCTTCGGGGTCAAATCCGCAACGATTCGCAATGAGCTTGCCGAAATGGCGGAGCTCGGATACCTCGAGCAGCCCCATACCAGCGCGGGCAGAATTCCCAGCGACCTTGGATACCGATTCTTCGTGGACAGGTTACTGCCCGAAAAAGAGGTGGAGCAGGATGCCAAGCAACGGCTCAACCAGGTTCGCGAAGATGGTGAAGTCCTTCAAAAGCTCCTTCAAGAAGCGACGTTTGCCTTATCGAGGCTGACGCATTTGATGAGCGTGGCCACCACTGTGAAAGACGTTGGCCTCACGGTTCGCAACGCCATCGTGAGTGCGCTAAGCCCCAATCAGGCGCTCTTTGTTCTTGCGCTGAGTAATGGACAGATCGAAAACCGCATGATCGAGTGTCCGGTCGGGTTGAACCTGAACGACATCGGCGTGGTTAATGAGTCCCTTCTCACCGCAATAACCGGCAAAACCCTGCGCACCCTCGCCCGAACAAAGGCTGCGACGCTTGCAGGAAGTCCCGCAGCAGAAAAGCTATTGAGCTTGATTTGGAACCAGATTCGATCGATCTCCCGGGAAAGCACCCAGGGGTCCATGGTTGCCGAAGGCGAGGAATATATGTTCGCCCAGCCGGAATTTCAGCGAGATCTGTCCGCCCTAACCTCTTTCCTGGACTATTTAAAGTCGAGCAATGTGCTTTACGAGGCAGTTGCCAGCCCGACCACCCAGCCGGTAACGATTGGGAAGGAACACAAGCAGGAAGAGTTGCACCCATTTTCGGTCGTGCGGCAGAGCTTCTACGTCGGCAGCAACGAAGCGGGAGTTATTTCCCTCATCGGGCCCACACGCATGGCCTACCAGGCGGGTATTCCGTTAGTCAGCTACACGGCCAAGATCCTCAGCGAATCGTTAACGAAGTACTTCGGCTGAGGCGGCCTTGTTTTCTTGGAACCAGGTATAGGCGCTACGGATTCCTTGTTCTAAGGACAATTTTGGTCGCCAGCCCATGCTAAAGAGCCTTTGCACGTCCATCGTCTTTTCAGGGAAGCCGTCCGGCATCGACGTATCCCATTCGATAGGACCGGTGTGTCCGACAATCCTCTGAATGGTTTCGGCAAGCTCTTTGATGGAAATGGAAGTGCCAGTTCCCACATTGACATGCCCCTCCACCTTTGGCTGACCTAGCAGAAACACACAGGCGTCGGCGATGTCGCTGGCATGAAGGAATTCACGCCGAGGATTGCCACTTCCCCAGCAGGTCACCGGACGGTTGGGCAGAGCCTCATGGAACTTGCGAATCAATGCCGGCAGGACGTGCGATGTTCGCAAATCGTAGTTGTCGCGGTCGCCATACGCGTTCGGAGGCATGACTGTGAAATAATTCCGGCCGTATTGGGCGGCAATTGCATCGCACAAGAAAAGACCAGCAATCTTGGCAACTGCATATGGAGCATTGGTTGGCTCGGGTTTGCCGGTCAAAAGCGCATCCTCCGGAATAGGTTGGGCGGTCTCCCGCGGGTAGATGCAACTGGAGCCGAGAAACAGCAAATTCTCGACATTTGCCCGATGAGCGCCCCAAATTACGTTAGACTCGATCACCAAATTTTCGCCGATGAAGTCCGCGGGTTGACTGCGGTTGGCATGAATTCCCCCGACTTTAGCCGCCGCCAGAATCGCCGCCTTCGGCCGAAACTCCGCGTAAAAGGCGTCGACTTGCGCTTGGCTCATCAAGTCCAATTCTTGGCGAGTGCGAACCAAAATGTTTGTGTAACCGGCTTCCGCAAGCTTGCTATAAATTGCGCTGCCAACCAAGCCTCGGTGACCCGCCAAAAAGATCGGGTCTTGCTTGCCGATCACGATTCACTCCGCATCAACAAAGACTCTGATTCTGCCAATTTCAAATCACTCTCTACCATTTCACAAACGATGTCCTTAAGTGTGAACTTAGGTTCCCAATTCAAATTGAGTTTCGCTTTCGTTGCATCACCAACGATATTTTCGACGTCGGCAATCCGGAAAAAGGCGGGATCGACGTCTACTCTGACGATCCCCGTCTTGGAGTCGCGACCCACTTCGTGGACATCTTCGCCCTCCCATTCCAGCTCTATTCCTACCGCGCGAAACGCTTCGGCTACAAAGTCCCGAATCGAAAATTGCGTTCCCGTTGCCACCACGTAATCATCCGGCGCGGGATGTTGCAGCATTCGCCACATCGCTTCTACGTACTCCCGGGCATGACCCCAATCCCGACGCGCGTTCAAATTTCCCAGCGATACTTTGTCCTGCAATCCGAGGGAAATTCGGGCGGCTGCTTGAGAAATCTTTCTGGTTACGAACGTCGTCGGCCTGCGGGGCGATTCATGGTTGAACAGAATGCCGTTACTCGCGTGTATTCCGTACGCTTCCCGGTAGGTGACTACCGTCCAATAGGCGTAAAGCTTGGCTACGCCATATGGACTCCGAGGGTGAAATGGGGTTGATTCACTCTGAGGAACCTCTTGAACCAGTCCGTAGAGTTCGCTGCTGGACGCTTGGTAGAATCGCGTGCGATCGGCTAGTCCGGCGGCGCGCAACGAATCCAATAAGCGGATTACGCCGAGCCCATCCACGTCGCCCGTGTATTCCGCTTGGTCGAAACTGCTTCCAACGTGGGATTGGGCACCCAGGTTGTAAATCTCATCGGGTCGGACTTCTTCGACCAGTTCCAGCAACCGGTTGCGATCCGTAAGATTAGCGCCGTGGAGATGAACGAATTCCAGGTCACGCACCAATGCCGGAGTGCGCGATACCCCATGAACCTCATAACCTTTTCCCGAAAGCAGGTGGGCTAAATAGTAGCCATCCTGTCCCGAGATGCCAGTTATAAGTGCAGTTTTCACGGTTCATCCCGCATCAGCGGTCCTCTTCTGCGCTCTGGTAGACCCGATATCCCTTCTCTTTCACAAGCGCTTCTTTCTTCGCTGATTCCAAGTCGGCG
>DATFHI010000300.1:0-5887 GCA_035248525.1 Fimbriimonadaceae bacterium
ACAAAGTGGTTGGGATGAAGGACCTTAAGACCAAATCCGGCACCCGTTCTGCCCTGTTGGTGACGTCCGATGGAACCGCGCTCGTATCTGCAGGAAGTCAGAAGCAAAACGCGAAGTACCAAACGAAGTCCTGGTACGTAAAAGGGGTAGGACCGGTCCGAATTGAGATTTCGTTGACCGCTCCGGGCAAACCGACCCAAACTCTAATCGTCGAGCAAACCGACTAATCCGCCATGATCGTCTTCGCAATCCTCGCTATCACAAGCCAAACTGCTGCCCCTTCGGCGGCGGAGTTCTTCCCTATGAAACCGGGAATGGTTTGGGAATATGAAACCACCGGCGATGGTGCGGGGACCTACACGCAACAGATCGGAGCGGCGGTAGATGCCGGGGGGACGATGCGCGCGCCAATGGTCATCAAGATCGCGGGCAAAGAAATTCAAAGCACGTTTTACGAGCTCACTCCAACCGGCGTGTTCGTAATTGGACACGAACCGAAGAAGCTCTTTGCCAAACCGCAACCCGTATTCCAAACCGGAGAAAAGGGTGCGAAGTGGGATTTCATCGGTCCATCGCCTTATGAAGACGATAAAGAAGCTCGGCTCGTGATAAAGGGCGAATCCAAGTGGGCTGGACAGCGCAATGTCCTTGGCCAGAAACGAGATTGCCTGGTAGTTAAAACTGAAAACCGGATTGGACTCTCGGAATCCACCGCTACGTTATTCAAGAATGAAGCGGTCTATGCCAAGGATGTCGGGCTCGTGGAGATGGACGAGACCGTGCAGTTCGGAAAAACGCAACACAAGCGTCACGTTCGCCTCGTAAAGTTTGACCCTGGCCAGGTGCCTGGCGAGTGAAGTTGAACTTTCTCGTGGGGTTCGCTTTGCTATTGGCAGTAGCCGGTTGCCGCACCTCGGCAACCGCAAAAGGGGACACGATCGCCAGTTTTCAAGATTTGAAGCCCGATGCGACCATTCCCGAAAAAGCCAGTCTCGCCATCGGCAAGATCGTCATGCCGGTCGACATTACACAAAAGTTCGACGGTGGCGACATGAAGATCGAGCTCGAAGCTCACGGGCAAGTTTTAGAAACAGAGATCTACCAAATCGGGCCAGAATCGTTCGCGTTGATCGAGGCGGCGGGAGAACACTACGACGAGCCCCTCCCGCTTTTGAAATTCCCTTTTTCCGTGGGTGAGACGTGGAAATGGGTGGGGAAGATGACGGCTGGGCAGGAACCGCACAAGGCTTCCGCAAGCATTTCCACCTCCCAGGAAGCGATCATGTTGCCCTCCGGCTCCACCGACACCATTCTCGTGGTGGTGGACCTCTCCATCGAGAGTGGCGGCCCATCTCCGGCGAATAGAAAGATGCGGTTTTGGTTTGCCAAAGATAAGGGCGTGGTCAAACGACAATTCGGTGACGCTTCCAGCCGCGAGCCAGCAAGATAACGATGGCCAGCACCACTCGATCCATTGGACAAGTCGTCGATCGATCGAAAAGATTGCCCAAGAAGGTGGACTGGTTCCTGTTACTTGGCACCCTTGCCTTGCTCACTTTCGGACTTCTTTCCCAATTCAGCAAGGCTTACGGAACTCCGAGCAAAGATTTCCAAAAGCAAGTTCTGAATGTGTTGGTCGGCCTGGTGCCGTTCGCCATCTTTTGGTTGGTGAAACCGAAGTTTTGGATGCGAATCGCCAATGTCTTGTACATCGCAAATCTGCTTTTGTTGGCGGTGGTCCTGAAGATAGGAGACAGCAAGAACGGCGCGGAACGGTGGATCAATCTGGGCTTCACGCAGTTCCAACCCAGCGAAGCGGCCAAGCTCTTGATCGTCATCACCCTGGCAACCTTCCTCGCTAAGAGGCATGACCAGATTCATAAATTCTCCACCTTTGCGCTATCGTTTCTACACGTCGCGGTTCCCGTCTTCCTCATCGTCGCCGAACCGCATCTAGGGGCTTCCATCGCGATTCTGGCAATGTGGCTTTGCGTCTGCTTGGCCGCTCAAGTGCCGTGGAAATTCGTCCTCGGCGCGGCCTTGGGCGCATTGGCTTTTTTGGGTGTTGCCTTTACGGTGCCGGCGGTTGGAAAACTGGTACTCCACGACTACCACCTAAAGCGAACGGGCGGGATGTTCAACCGGAACGAGGAATCCAAGAAGGATATCAATTTCCAACAGGACCGGGCGGCAATCGCCCTGGGCTCCGGGGGACTATTTGGAACGGGCTTCCTAAAGGGCGAGCAAAAGAAGCTGGGAATGATTCCCGAGCAGAACACCGACTTCGTTTTCACAATCATCGGCGAAGAGGGCGGCCTGGTTGGTTCGACTCTCGTTTTACTCGCATTCGGCTTCTTCTTCTACCGAATCTGGCTCATCTACCTGCATGCCACCGAGCCCTATTACCGAATGCTGGCTGCCGGTTTGCTGGGGATGCTTGCGTTTCATACCGTTATCAATTTGGGGATGGTGCTGCAGCTATTGCCGGTAGTAGGCCTGTGGCTACCGTTCATGAGCTACGGAGGTACCGCGATGTGGCTCTGCCTTGCCTGCGTCGGCTTGCTCCTGAACGTGCGAAGCCACGAAAAGAGCGTGCTCTTCTAGTTAAAACGCCGCCAGAAGCAGCGAGCTACGGCGGCGGACTCGAGGGTAATGGAGTCTAATCCGTTAGACTGGCGGGCGCGGTTTTAACGCTGACGCTTGGCCTATTAGAACTGGGACCAACCGTAACCTGCTCGCCCTTAATCAGAACGTCGTATCTCTTCCCCAGCACCGTCAATCCGTTGATTTTAAGCGATTTCCACTCCCGCGGCAGGTGCGGCGTGATGCTTAGGACCTTCCCATTTTTCAATGGGATCGACCATTTGGCGCCCTGCGCCTTTTTGTTGTCGATCCTGATTCCCGCAAAGCCGTACAGCACGGCTTGCAGCGCGCCCGCCGCACCGGTGGTGAAATAAGTCCGACTAGAGTTACGCTTTTCGCTGAATAGCAAGAAAGGAGGCTTGACGAACGGTTGCCAGGAGTTCTTCCAGGCTGCATAAGCCTTCTCCGTTTCCCCGAGCCTGGCCCACACGATGGAATGGATGGAATCGGACATGGCCGGACCGTTCTTAGAGACCTTGGATTCGAAGCGGCTCATGAGCGTCCGCGCTTGCTTTTCCGCCTCAGGGTATTGCAACGGGTACGCGCTTAGGATTGCCGCTGCTTGCTTGTATCCGCGCATGGCGTCTCCGTCGTAGGTAAGCAACGATTGGTTATCGCGGGGCAAATGGTAAGGGTTGCCGGTGCACCACTGCGCAAGGAGATTCGTGTACAGATCGTTGTCGCCTACGTGATTTTCATCGGGCGACATGGTGTCCTGAATTTGAAACTTGCCACCCGCCGCTTTCGTGGAGCGCTGCCGATAAAACTGCCCAACTAGCGATTTCACCGATTTGGCTTGATCCGAGTTCGCGAGCCCCAGGCTCGACGCCAGATCGAGTGACCAGGCGACCGAACCCGAGATATGGTCTTCAAATTGGCTTGGACCAGGAACCGTCTCCTTACCCGACACGCTCGATTCCCAGGGGAATTTCGCCCCGGGTGACAGGTCCATTTTCGCCAGTTCTGACTCTGAAATCGGTTTGCCCAGGAACTTACCGTTGGCGACTGGCTTGCCCTTTACAACCCACTGCAGGTAGTTGTTTTTTGCTTGAGGCAAGTGGCGGAGGCGGTACGCCGGAATGGACTTGGCTCTTTCTGGAGCGATAAGCGCGAGGGCGGGAAATACCCAAATATCGGCATCCCAAAATACATGGCCGAAATATTTGTCGCTGCTCAAGCCCATGGGACTGATCGACATCTGCCCTTCGGGAGATACCGACCGGCTCAGGTAGTAGATGAAGGAGCGGATAGCCTGCTGATCTTCGGTGGGTCCATCGATTTCGATGTCTGCGACGGCGGGTGGATTCGATTGCGGCGGCGCCGTTTTCACGGTTCGCCTAAACACGAAATCAGGTTCGCTTTGCGGGTCGACGCTACCGGTCCAAGTCCATTCCGTACTGGTGTTCGGGTCGCCCGTTCGACTAACCTCTTCGATGACTTTGACGTTTTCGCCCGCGGCGTCGAGCGCAAAGGTTCGCGTCATCTGGTTACCGGGCGTTGGCTTGGCGGTACCAAGGGCCGCAATCTGGATGTGGCATGGGTGATCCGGTCTCAGAATCCATTGCTCGTTGTAATATCCGGACAAAAAGGAGCATCGTCCCGAAACCGAAACCACGCCGCCATCGGCAGTATTTTGCCGCCAGAAGTATTCGATCGAGCCGAGTTTGAAATCCAATCGTTGCTGGAAATCCTTGCCTTTGGCGGGATCCAATAGCTCATCGCCAATCCTGATCTGCCCCGCTTTCGGAGCCACAAATGGACGGATCTTCTCCTCGCCGGTCTTTTCGTAGTTGTCGGAGAAGTAAAACTCCCGACTTCCCTCCGGCTTGATTCGAACGCCGACATTTCCATTCCAGATCAGCGCCGGAGTCTCACATTCGGGGTCGAAGTTGGTGATTCCCCAGGGTTCGGCCGGCGCCACAGGCACAACTGCCGGCGGGGGTGTGCTTGGGCGATTGCACCCTGCAGCAATTACAAGACAGAACCAACCAAACCGCCTCAAGTCCGCTTAAACTTCCGGAGCAGATCGTCCGCGCTCAGGGTTATGGTGATCGGGCGTCCATGGGGACACATGTAAGGGTTCTCGGTCGTGGCCAAGTCGACGATCAACTTCTCCATCTCCGCGTGGCTGAGCGGATCACCGGCCTTCACCGCCATCTTGCAGGCGCTGGTTATCCAAATTTGTTCCCGAGTTGGAATCAACTTACGCGTGACGGTTGAGTCGACGAGTTCATCGACCATGTCACGGAGTATTCGCAGAGGATCCTTGGATCGGATCGCTGCGGGCACGGCCCTAACCACGTAGCTTTCTCCACCGAACGGCTCGAGGTCGAAGCCAACCCGGATGACCTCATCCAACTTCTCTCGCAGGAGAACCGCCGAACGCTTGTCTAAATGCAGTGTCAACGGAACCAGAAGCGGCTGCTTTTCGATGGCCGAACTCCCTTTGAGTCCGCAAAGATATTCGTAAAGGATGCGCTCGTGGGCCACGTGCTGGTCCACGATGACGATCCCCCGTCGAGTCTCCGCAACGATAAAGGTATCCATCGCTTGGCCTAGAATCTTTAGTCCATCGATTAGGTCACCGAACGGATACCGTTGCGATTCCGAAGCTGATGGAGTAATGATCCCGGAAGCCGGAAGCGGAGCTTCTACCAACGGCGAATCCATAGTTATCGGCGTCGCAATTTGGATATCGATCGGAGCCCGCCAATCCACCAAATTGCTCGTCGTTTCCGCCGCTCGCAACGCCTCATTTGCCGCTGCGACACCCTCCGCATTGGGCATCATTCCGTGATGCATCAGGGCGCTTTTAATGGCGATTCGGATTGAGTCGAAGGCTTGCCCTTCTTGTTGGAACTTGACTTCGGATTTGGTCGGAGAGACATTCACGTCCACCCGCGCCGAATCTACATCGACCAACAGCGCGATCACCGGATAGCGTCTTTCTGGAGTCAAGTCGCGGTAGGCTTGATCCATCGCCGCAGTTAACGAGCGAGTGCGAACGGGCCGTCCATTCACAAACAGATATTGGTAAGCCCGAGTGGGGCGATTAATGTGAGGTGGGCTAACGAATCCACGGATGCGCATGCCCCCGACCTCGGTGTCGACCTCGGCCAGCGACCGCGCCATCTCCCGTCCCCACACCTCGGCAATCGCTTCCAGCATGTCGCCCGTTCCCGGGGAGCGGAGAGCACGTTGGCCGTGATGCTCCAGGCAGAACGAGACGTGCGGATAAGCAATC
>DATFHI010000301.1:0-13072 GCA_035248525.1 Fimbriimonadaceae bacterium
TTTGAGTCGGAACTTGGCAGGTGTCGCCTTTCTGGCAATGGATTCTGACGTGGACATGGATGGCAGGATCATACCGGCGGCCGATGCCGCTCCGGCTTGGAGAAGTTCACGTCGACTGGGTTTCATGCGGGTGGTTTTACCGCAAGCTGCGCCTGAACGCCGTGAAGTCGTTGTTTGTACAATGAAGCGTGAGCGAAAAGTCGATCTGGGAGCGTGAATTATTTGCGTGGCCCGTGTGGTTGGGCAAAGTATTTAGAATTCTCTTCGCCGGTATTACGTTCATTTTGATTCTCTATTCGCACCTAAACGTCATCGAAGACTTTTCGAATTACGCTATCGTGAACCGCTATACTTGGCTGTCGGGGTGGGCAGTTTTCCTCTTCGGAGAACTCGGAGCCGTCGCCGGATTAGTTGCCGCTTGGCGCTTAGCATCTTCCAAATCTCGTGATAATTGGTTAATCGCCGGGTTTGTTATGAGCCTTGGATGGTCCCTGCACAATTTTTGTCTTCCATATAGGTTCGACCGGCCGGATCCAGAAGAGTATTTCAACGGATTCACAGGCCTGTTCATTTTTCGTGTGGTTTTGTTCGCTTTAGTGCTGTCGATTGTGCTGATGCGGTCGTTTGGACCGACTATTGAAGCCGGTAATTGAATCAAGTCGTGTGAAGGGTGCCCCGGACCTTTCGCATACGGATAAGTGATCTTGCATCAATGCGAGGTCTGCGATAATTTTCTCACAAAATGCATCCAAAGGGTTGCATATCATGATCAGAGGATGTAATATGCATCCAAGAGGTTGCATAACATGACCACCACTTTAGACATTAAACAAGAAATCGTCGTTAAAGCTCCGCGGGCCAAAGTTTGGAGCCTGCTTACTACCCCGGATGGTTGGACCGGATGGTTCAGTGAAGGAGTAAAGGGCAGTTTCAACGTTGGAGAAACCCTAACGTTAACATTCGAAGGCTACGGCGATTGCGAGGCGATCGTGGTCGAGAGAGACGAAAATAACTCATTCGCCTACAAGTGGCACCCTGGAGAAGACGGGCCAACCGAGGCGCACCCCGAAAGCGAAATGACCACAGTGCGGTTTAGCCTGGAGGATCATCCTCAGGGCACCCTGTTGACGATGGTGGAGACTGGATTCGAACGGATTCCGGAGGAACGGCGTGCCAAGTGTGCACAAATGAATACCCGCGGTTGGGAAATCGAGTTGGGCGAGCTCAAGATTTTCGCGGAAAATGGCCACGAGCAAGCATTGGGGTTGGACGAAATCGTGCGCGAGCGGAGTTACCGCTGCACGCCAGAAGCGTTATGGGACTTGATTGCCACGCCCACTGGACTTAAGAAGTGGTTTGTTGCCGACGTCGAGGGAAACTTCGAACCCGGAACAATCTCGACACTCCATTTCGATCCAGAGCGAAAAGTATCCGGGCCCATTAAAGTTCTGGAGTCGCGGCGCCCCGACTTATTCAAATTCAAATGGCACCCTGGCCAGGAGAACGGCTGCACCTGGGACCAATTTCCAGAGAGCGAGGCCACAACGACAACCTTTACGGTCCGCCAAGCCGACGGAGGCGCTCACCTGAAGATCGTCGAGGCGGGTTTCAAAGCAGTTCCAAAGGAGCGACGCACGAGCAGCTTGCTTTCCAATAATCAGGGCTGGAGTCAATGCTTGGACTTGATCGAGGAGGCGATCGGTTAGTGGCAGTTCCGGCAGCAATTTATCAGGCCCTTGGCGATCCAACACGTTTGGCGATGGTTGAACGGCTCGGCGAGCGGGGTCCTCTGCCAACTTTGGAGTTGGTAGAGGGCCTGGGAATGACTCGCCAGGCGGCTACCAAACATCTTCTCGTGTTGGAAAACGTTGGGCTTGTGGAATCCCGGACTGAAGGTCGCCAAGTATTGCGCCAGCTTCGATTGGAAGTCCTCCAAGAGGCAAGCGATTGGCTCACGAAACGTAGCCGGCTGTGGGACCAAAAGTTGGACGCGTTGCGGCGGTTGGTCGAGGAAGGCTAGGCCTCCTCGACTTCACCCCGTTCGGACCATTTCCACTGGGCTTCTTGTTCGATTCCAGATTCCTGGGCGGCCTTTTCGAATGGTCCGTTGGGATCTTGGATCAACCTTTGGTAAGTGGCTTCATCCCGATATCCGATGACAGCTAAAACGGAACCGGGGGAAGTGCGTACGTTGAATGCGGACTCCACGCCATCCCATGCCCGGATCTGTTGCATCATTCGCCGGGCCTTATCCTTGACAACTCCTTCGCTTGCGGGATCGAACTCCCATTTGGAAATGACCATATACATGCCCACATTGTAAGGCTTTTGTTGGGAAATGGATGCATAAAAATTCCCGCGACACCAAACCGGTTGTCGCGGGATCTTTGTTTACTTAAGCGCGGTCTTTCCCGGAACCGCAACCGGCGGTACCGAAATGGGGCCGAGCTCCACATGGGCGGGTACGAGAACTTCAGTTGAGTTCATCGCCTGATCCCAGGTGACTTCTTGCCCCGTGTAGGCCGCCATGCGGCCCATGATCGCGGTCAGAGTGCTCTCCGCAACTCGAACCGCTTCGTTGATGGTCTTGCCCGACTTAATCGCGGTGTATAAGTCGCGGTGCTCCTCGACGTAAGGATTGGGTCGGTTGCCCTTCCAAGTCCACGACTTCTCACCCTTGATATAAGTGTTCGCGTTAGAAGTACCCTTGGTTCCAACAATGTGCTCGGCGACTCGGCTGGCCGTGCCATCGATCTGGCGGCACATGCTGATCATCTTCACCCCATTGTCGTATTCGTACTCGGTGGCGAAGTGGTCAAAAATGTGGCCGTAAGCGGGATCCGTTCGAACCTGTCGCCCGGCCAAAGAAACCGCCTTCACCGGATGCTTTCCGCCCATTGCCCAGTTTCCAACGTCGAGATTATGGATATGCTGCTCGCAGATGTGGTCGCCGGAAAGCCACGTGAAGTAAAGCCAGTTGCGAAGCTGCCACTCCATATCGGTCCATTCGGGCTGGCGCGGGTTCATCCAAAGGCCGCCCTGGTTCCAGTAAACGTAGGTTCCGACGACGTCGCCCATTTGGCCATCTTCGATTCGCTTCATCGCCTCCCGATAGGCCGGATCGTGGCGGCGCTGAGTGCCGGTAACCACATTTAGGTTCTTGGCTTTCGCGCGTCCGGCGGCTTCAATGACCATGCGGATACCCGGGGCGTCCGTCGCTACAGGTTTCTCCATGAAGACATGCTTGCCCGCATCGACAGCGGCGGCAAAGTGAAGCGGCCGGAAACCTGGGGGCGTTGCTAAAATGACCACATCCACGCCGCTGCCGATGACCTTCTGATAGGCGTCGAAGCCAACGAAGGCCCGATCATCGGTGACGAGGCACCGGTCTTTGAAATCTTTTTGGACATTGCCCCTGGAGCCATTCAGACGATCCTGAAAAGCATCGCCCATCGCATACAAAACGACGGATGGCTCTGCATTCAGGGCGTCGTAAATCGCGCCGGTGCCGCGTCCGCCGCAACCGATAAGACCAACTTTGATTTGATCCGTTCCGGAGGCGAACACGCCTTTTGGAATCGCGACCGCTGCCGTTGCCAATGCGGAGTTTTGGAGAAACTTCCGCCGAGTTAATTCATCACCGAATTTCATCTTGATCCTAAAACCTCACTAACCTAAGCTACCTAAGGGCAACGCTGCACCGAATCGCTTGTAGGGTGTCCTTTTCAGCATATCGCAAATCGATCCAGTTTCATGCGCATTGGATCGGTAAAGTCAGCCAATACTGGCAGTAAGGTTAGAGTAGGCTTCAACGATGCTCGCCGCTGCATTGTTCGGGTTATCGCTTATGACCGTTGTTGCTCCCACGAATTCCATGTTCAAGCCTGTCGACCAGTACCGAAACGGAAATACGCTTTGCGGAATCGATGTCCTTGAGAAGGACGGCTTCAAGGAGTTAAAAGGTAAGACGGTCGGCTTAATAACCAATCAAACTGGCCTGACCAGGGACGGCCGCCGAAATATCGATGCAATGGTTGCTGCGGGTGTCCAATTGAAAGCGCTATTTGCCCCTGAGCATGGATTTTTCGGGCTTGAAGACCGCGGCGGACTGGAGGATTTGGTCGACAAGACGACGGGAATCAAGGTGTTCAGTTTGTACGGGCAGACAAATCGCCCAACTCCAGAAATGCTTCGCGGTCTCGACATTTTGGTGTTCGACATCGCCGATGTTGGAGTTCGGTTCTACACCTACGAGACCACCATGGCATACGGGATGGAAGGGGCGGCGAAGGCGGGAATCGAATACATGGTTTTGGACCGGCCGAACCCAATAACTGGAGTGCAGGTTGAGGGTCCGCTCCTGGATACCGACAACACATCACTCGCCGGCTATCATCCAGGCACGCCGGCAAGACACGGAATGACCATGGGAGAGCTTGCGCGCTATTTCAATGCCGAACGAAAAATCGGAGCCAAGCTGAACGTCATAAAGATGCAGGATTGGCGACGATCGGACTGGTTTGATTCCACAGGCCTCAGTTGGGTTAACCCTTCGCCCAACATGCGGAGTTTGAAGGCGGCGATCCTCTATCCTGGTGTCTGCCTCATCGAATTCGCGCCGAATATTTCGGTTGGTCGCGGTACCGATTCTCCGTTTGAGCAATTTGGGTCTGATTTTATAAACGGTAGGGAAGTCACGGACTTTCTGAATCGAAGAAACTTGCCCGGCTTACGGTTTTATGCAACTAGTTTCCAGCCGACGGAGTCGCGATTCAAAGATAAGCTTATTCAGGGAGTTCGGATCGAGATTACGGATCGGGGGAAAGTAGAGTCGGTAAGGACTGGAATCGAGATTGCCTGTGCCATCGAGAAGCTCTTCCCCAAGAAAGTCGACTGGAAGCGCTCCGAGCGATTAATCGGAAGCGACGATACCGTTAGGCGGATTCTGGCAGGAGAGAGTGCGGAGACCATTATGTCGAGTCTGGTGAAACCGCTCGAAGAATTCAAAAAGATACGCCAGAAATACCTGCTGTATAAGTAGGAGCCGCCGCTCGTTGCATGGCGGCCCCTAGAGGTTAATGATTAGTTGACTTTCTTTCGCCGTCGCAGGAGAGCGAGAGCTCCCATTCCCAGAGCGCCTAGCGTTGCAGGCTCCGGTACTGGCGCGGCGGTGATGCGATATGCGAAATCAGGTGTCCTATCCTCAATTATGAAGTCGCCAGCATCATCAAAATTAGCCGCGAACGTGGAGCTATTTAGGAAAGAATTGCCGTCGTTTAGTGGTCCACCCACTCCATTGACACCCGAAGTTGTCGCGACGAATGAGCGAACGGATCCGGGATCGATAAGTGAAATTCCGATCCAGTAGTTTCCGGCCGCAAGGCTGAACGGTGAAACAGACCCTGTGAAATCTCGCAGGTCCCGGCCAAAAAGTGAGCCGACGGACGAGCTGCTGACGCTGAAGACGCCGGTTTGTATAAGGGAGCCCCCGTTACCAACCGAGACGCCTTGGCGGATTTCATACCTTGCAGAAGCAAAATTTGATCCCGTAGTAACCGCAAAGATCCCACCCAAGTCAGAAACGTTCCAGCCGCCGGCTCCGACAGTGAAGTTGTCATAGGTCATTGCCTGCGAAACAACTCCATCTTCCTCAGAAGTAAGCCCGTCTACGCCGTTGGCGTCGCCACCATAGAAAACAACTTGGCTAAAAGATGTAGAGCTAACGCACACTAAACTTGCGATCAGCAGCAATTGACGTAATTTCATAACAAAAAGTCCTCTCGGTCTTCACGCTAACACCAATCTTTATGTTGCGGAACTGTTGAAATTACTAGCTTTACTGCGGGTGGTAAAGTCGGCTATGGTCGCCGCGTGCCTCGCTGCTTTGATGATTTCCGCCCCAATTGCGCCCCTAAGAGTTTTGGTCTTTAGTAAAACGGAGGCCTTTCATCACGACTCTATTCCAGATGGAAAGCGGGCGATTTATCAAATCGGCGAAGCAAACGGTTGGACTACAAGTTTCAGTGAGAACTCGAAGGATTTCTCCGCCTCAAATTTGAATCGGTTCGACGTCGTCGTGTTCCTGAGTACAACTGGCGATGTCCTCGACGGCGAACAACAAACCGCATTCGAGAACTTTATTCGCTCAGGGAAGGGCTATGTCGGGGTTCACGCTGCTGCGGACACCGAGTATGAATGGCCGTGGTACGGAAAACTTGTTGGCGCGTACTTCAAAAGCCATCCGCGAATTCAGGAGGCCGAGGTCAAGATCGAGGACAAGAACCATCCATCGACCCTAACGTTGCCCGGAATTTGGAGTCGCACGGACGAGTGGTACGACTATCGAACAAATCCAAGGGCCAACGTTCACGTCCTTGCCAGTTTGGTTACCAGCAGTTACGCCGACCATACGATGGGCGCAGATCACCCGATTATGTGGTGCCATGAATTCGATGGCGGACGAGCCTTTTACACCGGTTTTGGCCATACGAAAGAAAGCTACGCCGACCCGCTATTCCGGAACGTCCTTCAAAGGGCGATCGAGTGGGCAGGCAAATCCGCGAATTCAGCCAAAAATATGCGGTATGACTCTCATTGAACGACCGATCCGGGAGTTCGAGTCCTATACTGTAATTAAGCAATGAAGGTTCCAATTCAGCTTGCCCTTGTTTCGCTTGCCGTAGCCGCGGCGGCATTTGCCCCCCTGAAAGGTGGGATAAAGGATTCTCCAAAGTCGGATTCTCCAAATAAAAAGACCGAAGATCCACTGACTGTTACCTCCGACAAGGATTCGGGAATTAACTTCAATCGCGACGTTAAGCCCATTCTGAGCGAACATTGCTTCCGATGCCATGGCCCTGACGCAGCAGTCGTGGCGGCTGAACTGCGGCTGGATAGTTTTGCGGGGGCTACCAAAGTTGCGATCACCCCTGGCAAGCCAGAAAAGTCCGTCCTGATGACTCGCGTCGCAAATCCGGACAAAGAAATGCGGATGCCGCCGCCAAACTCGGGTGTGCAGCCCCTGACGGATGCGCAAATCGAGACACTTCGGCGTTGGATTGCAAGCGGCGCCAAGTATGAAGAGCATTGGTCATTTGTGCCGCCGAAGATGCCGGTCTTACCGCACGTTTCCAACTTCGGCTGGGTTCGAAACAACATCGATCGATTCGTCTTGAACCAGCTGGATAAGTCTGGCCTGAAACCCGAGGAAGAGGCGGATCGAGCCACATTGGCGAGCAGAGCATCGCTCACGCTCACGGGCTTGCCGCCGAGGCCAGATTTGGTTGAGGAGTTCGAGGCAGACAAGCGGCCAGATGCCTACGAGCGATTCGTCGATAAGCTTCTGGCAAGTCCGGAGTACGGAGAGCACGAGGCCCGCTATTGGTTAGATGCCGTGCGATACGGCGATACCCACGGTCTTCACCTGGATAACGAGCGCTCCATCTTTCCGTACCGAGACTGGGTTGTTCGGGCGTTTAATGAGGACTTGCCCTTCGATCAATTTACCGTCTGGCAGCTTGCCGGCGACCTGCTCAAGAATCCAACAGTCGAGCAATTGATCGCCACCGGCTACGTTCGCATGAATCCAACCACAAATGAAGGTGGGGCGATCGAAGCTGAATTTCAAGCAAAGAACACGTTTGATCGGGTGGATACGACTTCGACCGTTTTTCTGGGGTTAACCGTGGCATGCGCACGTTGCCATGATCACAAGTACGATCCGATCAAGCAGCGCGACTATTACAGCTTGTTCGCATTTTTCAATTCGACCGCCGACAAACCGCTGGATGGGAACGAGCTATATCCTGCGCCGGTAATGCGTGCCCCCAATCCTGCTCAGGATCGCCAACTGAAGAACTTTCAGATGTACCTATCGGAATGCCGAGCCAGGGCCCCAGAAAATGAAGCTCTTACTTGGTTGAAGTCCGCCCAGCGACCTTGGCCCACCGCCACCAAATGGGAAATTAGCCCGGCATTTACCGCTGCAACCTTTGATGAAGCCTATGCCAAGGCGTTTGATCCGGAACCAGGTCAGACCGGCAAAGTCGAGTGGAAGCCGTTCGCCTATAAACTTGGCGACGCCGCCAATAACATTTTGAGCAAGGAAAATGCCGCGGGTTACGTGCGTACGACGGTCACCATGTCCGAAGCGTCGGAAGTGCCTTTCTCCGTGTCTAGCGACGACGCCGTGAAGGTCTGGGTCAACGGGACGCTCGCTTTCGAGAACAAGGCTCTCAGAGGCTTGAACCAGTCGATAGACCAATTTAAAGCCAAGCTCAATGCGGGCGAGAATACCGTGCTGGTGAAGATCATCAACGCCGGTGGCCCCGATGGATTTATGATGCGCTTCGGCGATGCCCTGTCGGAGCGGCTTGCGAACACCTATAAGGTGTGGACGACCGGAAAGCCAGAAGAGCGTAAGGTCGATGAGCTTCGAGATCTGTATCTGGAAGCCGGACCGGAGAGTCCGGTGAGCACGGATTATCGGCGCGCCAAGAAGGCAGCCTCGGATTTTGAGGCCAGCATTCCTATGACGCTGGTAGCCGAGGAGCTGAAGATGCCTCGAGAAGCATTCATTCTGAAGCGCGGCGAGTACAGCCAACCAACCGAAAAGGTGTCCAGAGCGCTCCCGGCGTCCCTCGGTAAATTAGCTCCCGGGCAACCGGTAAACCGATTGGGATTGGCGAAGTGGCTCGTGGATAAGAAAAATCCATTGACGGCTAGAGTTTTTGTGAACCGGCTTTGGCAACAGCATTTCGGAACCGGCATCGTTAAAACGGCGGAAGATTTCGGAAGTCAGGGTGAGTGGCCGGTCAATCCGGCGTTGTTGGACTACCTTGCCGTCACATTCATGGAGAATGGCTGGAGCGTCAAGAAGTTGAATAGGCTGATCGTCACGTCGGCGGCATTTCGGCAACGCTCTTCTGCCAGCAAAGAAAAGCTCGCCAAGGATCCGGAGAATCGGTTGATATCGCGCGGACCGCGATTCCGCCTGGATGCCGAAGTCATTCGCGATCGCGCACTTGCTGCAAGTGGCTTACTGCTAGATCGTCTCGGCGGACGAGGTTTCAAGCCTTACCAGCCAGAAGGGCTTTGGGAAGCCATCGCCTTCGTGGAGAGCACGACGTCCAAATACGTGAAAGATACGACGGACGATATTTATCGGCGAAGCCTTTATCTGTTTTGGAAGCGAACGAGCCCGCATCCGGTGATGCTGGCATTCGATGCCCCAATGCGCGAATCGTGCACGGTCCGGCGCTCACGAACGAACACTCCCTTGCAGGCACTGGTGACACTAAATGAGCCAGCATTTGTGGAGGCAACCCGAAACCTCGCGCAGCGAGTCCTCGAAGAAGAAATTGTGGACCGGCAGAGGCTCGAGCGGGTTTACATGTACGCCCTGGGTCGATTGCCCAACGACCGAGAGCGAACGATTATGTTCGCCGCATTGCAGCGGTACCGCGAAAAGTACGGTAAGGACAAGGCCGCGGCGGAGAAACTACTCCAGGTAGGGGATTCACCCATCGACCGAAGCTCGCCGCCGGCAGAACTTGCCTCGTGGATGATGATTTGCTCCACCCTGATAAACACCGACGAATTTTTGACTCAGCACTGAAATGAACCCACTACGCGAACTTGAATTGACAATGACGCGCCGCCAGCTTTTTGGCCGGGCGGCGACCGGCGTTGGAACGGTTGCTCTGCATCGCCTGTTGGCAGGAGCGGGCGTCTTTGGGCTCAGCAGTCTGGTGAATGCCCAAGGCCAACAAGGCGTGCATTTTCCCGCCAAGGCAAAGAACATCATCTACCTGTTCATGAACGGTGGACCCAGCCAACTCGATCTTTGGGACTACAAGCCAAAGATGGCGGACGTTTTCGACAAGGATTTGCCTAACGAGATTCGCCGTGGGCAGCGCATCACCACCATGACAAGCGGGCAGACGCGTTTTCCCGTAGCGCCCACTAAATACAACTTCACCAAGAAGGAAAATAACGAGGACGGCGTTTGGGTCAGCGAACTCTTGCCATACACGTCCGAAGTTGTCAAAGAACTGTGCGTCATCAAGTCGATGTGGACGGAGGCCATCAATCACGATCCCGCTGTTACCTACATTCAAACAGGTAGCCAATTGCCTGGTCGCCCGAGCCTGGGCGCATGGCTGAGCTATGGCTTGGGTAGCGAGAACGAAAATCTTCCGGCTTATGTGGTCTTGCACTCCAAGGTCTCTTCCGGCAAGGTCGATCAGGCCCTCTTCTCCCGACTTTGGGGTACGGGATTCTTGCCCAGCGAGCATCAAGGAGTCGCGCTCAGATCCACCGGTGACCCAGTTCTATACTTAAAGGATCCGGATGGCGTCGATCGCTCCACTCGACGGGCGATGCTGGACGACGTTGCGGCGCTCAATCAGATGCAGTTGGACGAGTTTGGCGATCCTGAGATCTCCGCAAGGATCGCCCAATACGAGATGGCATATAAGCTCCAGACTAGTGTGCCGGATCTGATGGACGTTTCCAAGGAGTCCGACAGTACTTTCGAGCTTTACGGGAAAGAGGCTAGGGAGCCGGGCACATTCGCCGCCAATTGCTTACTCGCCCGCCGACTCGTGGAACGAGGCGTTCGATTCATTCAAATCTTCCACCGAGGATGGGATCAGCACAGCAACCTGACGGGCGATTTGCCGACTCAGTGCAAGGACGTTGACCAGGCATGTGCGGCGTTGATTAAAGACCTGAAGCAGCGCGGCATGTTGGATGAAACGCTCGTGATTTGGGGAGGCGAGTTCGGTCGAACGGTGTATTGCCAAGGACCACTAAGCCGGGCAAATTATGGCCGCGATCACCATCCGCGTTGTTACACGATCTGGATGGCCGGAGGCGGAATGAAGCCGGGAATCGTATATGGAGAAACCGACGACTATAGCTACAACATCGTAGACAAGGACCGCAATGTCATCGACCCGTCGGCGGAGGAGTTCACTCCTGGCGCGGTTCACATTCATGACCTGCACGCTACGATTCTAAACCAGTTGGGCATCGATCACAAGAAGCTGACTTACCGCTATCAGGGCCGCGATTTCCGTCTCACCGACGTCAGTGGCCATGTTGTGCATGACATTCTAAAATAAGTAGGTTCACGTCAGGGAATTCGCTTGGTATGATCCGGTCATAAGCCTTCGGATCAAACCTATGTTGAAGCGGATTTCAATTCTGTTCTTTCTTATCGGTGTTGCCCACGCCCAGACCGTTACTCCCGAACTGTACGGAGGGATGAAATGGCGCCTCATCGGTCCATTTCGTGGCGGACGTTCGGTAGCGGTTGCCGGGTCGGTTCAACGTCCCAAGGAGTTTTATTTCGGGGCAACCGGCGGTGGCATTTGGAAGACGACCGACAGTGGCGAAACTTGGCGACCGGTGAGCGACGGATTCTTGACCACGGCTTCTGTTGGCGCACTGGCGGTCGCGCCGTCAAATGCGGACATTGTTTATGCGGGAACTGGAGAGCGCGACATCAGAGGCGATATCTCCCATGGAGACGGGGTTTACCGGTCGGACGACGGTGGCAAAACTTGGCTAAACATCGGCCTTGCCGAAACGCAGACGATTTCCCGAATCGTGGTGGACCCCACCAATGCAGATCGGGTTTACGTAGCGGCTCTCGGGCATGTATATGGCCGACATACGGCGCGAGGGATTTACAGATCGCTCGATGGCGGAAAGAGCTGGGAGCAGGTTCTAAAGGGAACGGATCGCGCTGGCGCGGTCGACTTGGTGGTGGATCCCGCCAATCCGAAAGTGCTCATTGCGGCGATTTGGGAAGCCTGGAGAACGCCATACCTCTTGAACAGCGGCGGACCGGCCAGCGGTATTTACAAGTCGACCGACGGCGGTTCGACCTGGGTGCCCCTAACCCAAAATTCGGGACTGCCCAAGGGAGTTCTGGGCAAAATCGGTCTCTCCATTTCCCCAGTGGATAGTAAGCGCTACTGGGCGATCATCGAGGCGGAAGATGGCGGTATTTTCCGATCGGACGATGCTGGTGAAACATGGCTAAAGGTAAACGAAGACCGGAATTGGCGGCAGCGCGCCTGGTACTACACCCACATTTATGCCGACACCAAAAACCGTGACGGCGTGTATGTGCTCAACGTCGGCATGGGCAAGTCCGTGGATGGCGGCAAAACCTTCTCCGGCGTGGGCACTCCGCACAGCGACAACCACGATCTATGGATTGCTCCGGACGACCCGAGCCGCATGATCGAATCCAACGATGGCGGGGCGAATGTCACCTTGGATGGCGGACGAACTTGGTCTCGGCAGGAGTTCCCGACCGGGCAGTTCTACCACGTGGTGGCGGACAATGCTTTCCCTTATCGCATCCTCGGAGCGCAGCAGGACAGCAGCACCGTTAGAATTGCATCCCGTACCACTTCGGGTGGGATCTCCTCTTCCGACTGGACGTCGACGGCGGGCGGAGAAAGCGGTTTCGTTGCCTCCAAGCCAAATGATCCGGACGTGGTGTTCGGTGGAAGCTACGGCGGTGATCTTTCGATGATTAACCATCGAACTGGCGAAAGCAGATCGGTAGATCCTTGGCCAGATAATCCTATGGGACATGCGGCGATCGACCTAGAGCATCGGTTCCAGTGGACGTATCCAATCGTCTTCTCACCCCACGATCCAAACGTCTTGTACACCTGTTCGCAATATGTGTTGAAGACTACGGATGGAGGCCAGAGTTGGAAGAAGATCAGTCCGGACCTGACGAAGAATGATCCCAGCACGCTGGGTTCCTCGGGCGGCCCGATCACCAAAGACAATACGAGCGTCGAATATTACGGCACCGTTTTCACGCTGGGCGAATCTCCCAAGAAGAAAGGCGTCATTTGGGCGGGATCGGATGATGGTCTGGTTCATGTCACCCAGAACGGTGGCGGGAGTTGGGAAAATGTCACCCCTCCAACCATGCCCAAGTGGGGGTTGGTGAGCACGGTTGAGCCGTCACCCAGCGAAGCGGCGACTGCGTATGTCGCGATTGATAACCATGAAAATGACGACTATGCTCCTTATGCGT